>CAZBHY010000047.1:2934-8633 GCA_964491705.1 uncultured Planctomycetales bacterium | reverse complement strand
AAGAGAATCATAAGGGTCGGGTTGTTTATCGTTCGGAATATATGCACGGTACGCGTGTTTATGTGACGCTGCCGACATGCTGATGAGGACTGTTGATTTGAGGGATGCATTCGTTGCTTAGTGTCAGCATTGAACTCATGGTGGGAACGATTTTTTGGTTTTTCATCTTGCATCTGAGGACGAATATGATTACAAATAAGAAAGGATCTAAGATGCCGAAGTTGTTGATTGTGGATGATGAGATTGATATCCGAGAATTCGCAAAGAATTTTTTTCAGAAACGTCATATCGATGTATTTTCCGCTGCAGGCGGCAGTGAGGCTATGGAGATTGTCCAGAATGAGCATCCTGATCTGATTCTCTTGGATGTGCGCATGGAGGAAATGACGGGTGTGGAATTTCTTCAGAACTTACGCGCATCTGGAGATTTAACCAAGGTGATCATGGTCAGCGGGATCGAGGACAGTGAGGTTATCCGTGAGGCAGAGAGGCTAGGCATTATCGGTTTTATTCACAAGCCGTTGATTTTGGGCGAACTGCAGAAAGTGGTGATGGGGCAGCTGGAGAATATTGCTCATTAACACATGCGCGTGGAGATATATGGTGATCAGTAAAACCGCACACAAAATTGATTATAAGAAATCGCTTGAGGCGGCCAGTCGGGGCATGATTATGGTTCATGACCCCACTGTTTTGATCAAGATGATTTTGCGTATGATTGTCGGTCGCGTGCAGATTTGTCATGCCGGAATGATCCTTCATGACCCAGATCATGATTCGTATGTTTTGACAGTTTCCAAAGGAAAAGTGGGCTCGCGGGTTCCGGCGGGATTTGCGCGTTTTGCTAAAACCAATCCGTTGATACAGATTTTTTTAGACAGAAAGTTTGAGCCGATGCTGCGGGGCCGTCCGGCCATCCTTGCCTATGATCTTCAGGCGATGATTTGGAGGGAGTCACTTTTTAATGGCGGGATCTGCGATCCAGAAATTTCCACGGTTTTGCATGGGGTGGCGGATGAAATGGAGTTATATGATGTCGTGGCCTGTGTGCCAGCGATTTATCATCGAGAATTAATGGCAGTGCTGCTGTTGGGCCAGAAGAGCAACGGGGAAAAATTTGATCAGGATGAACTGGATTTCTTCTTGGCCTTGGCGTCCAACGCCGCCATGGCGATTCGGAATGCGCAACTTTTCGAACGTATTAAGGATGACGCCGAAAAGAAGCATGATCTTTTTATCCGCATGACCAATACATTGGGTGCAGCCATTGAGGCCAAGGATGAATATACCAAGGGACATAGCGAAGGGGTGACGCGTTATGCCATCGCTGTTGCGCGATATATGGCGGATTTTATGGGGTATGACTTTAATGAGAAGTTTTATGAAGATCTGTATATCGCTGGTATTCTTCATGATATTGGAAAGATCGGCGTTCCGGAGGTGATTCTCAATAAGCCTAGCCGTTTAACGCCCGAGGAGTACGCCTTAATCAAACGTCATCCTGTGGATGGAGTGGCGATCCTCAAAGATCTCCCTGAACTGGCGGAAAGCATGAAGGGTATTCGTCATCATCATGAGCGTATGGATGGATCGGGTTATCCTGATGGGTTGAAGGGAGAGGAGATTCCCTTGATCGCGTGTGTGATCGCGGTGGCAGATGCGTTTGATGCGATGATTACGCATCGGCCGTATCGTTCCTCGTTAAATCCTGCTGAGGCGGTTCAGGAAATTCTCAAATGCTGTGGAACTCAATTCCATCCCGATGCGTCGGCAGCCATCAAAGGATTGCTAGACGCGGGGTTGCTATAAGTCATTGATCAATCGTATGTGCTTTTGGTTGTGCCCCTGTGTTGTTTTCTTGAAGTTTCGATCAGGCCAAAAGGAAACAATCTTATTATAGAGTAGATCCCTTCTGTAAAACAATCTGCGCATTTAGAAATATGGTTTGATCGCGTTGAGGACATCATCCGGCCGGCAGGGTTTCATGAGATATCCGGCAGCCTCATGGTGGCATGATTGGGCAGCGAATTCGGCATCATGATGTCCTGTTAAGACCAGCACCGGTATCGCCGGTTGCTGTTTTTTTATTTCCAGAAAGGTATTGTATGTACTATCGCGCAGTCGCGAAAATCCCATAATGATCAGCCCGATGGTGTCTGCGCTGTTTTTTAAAATCTCTGTGGATGCGATTGCATCTTGGGTGAGGATTAGCGGGTAGACATCGCCCAAGATGGTTTTCAATTCGTCTCGTGTGGTCAGTTCGTCATCAATAATCAGGATTGTTTTTGCCATGGAGGCTGTTCCTTTGTGAAAACTAAATGGTCGCTGGTGTGATGACGGATATGAATTTCGCTGTGGCCTCACCGTGATTTTCAAACCGATGTTCTGTGGATGCGTCGAAATATAAGGAGTGGTTTGGTTTGAGCGTGAACGTTTTTTCTCCGATCAGGACAGTGACGACGCCTTTGAGGACAAAAATAAAGCGCTCACTGCCGGGGTTGCTTCGCTCAGGTGCAGTGGTTCCTTTAGGCTCGATGCGCATGACAATGGGCATCATTTTTTTTGTCATGACGTTGTTAGCGAGGATTTCATACGATGCCTTTTCATTGAACGCAAATGTCTCTGCGTTCACCCCGCTGTTCTTCTTTTCAGGATCAGGAGCATTGGATTGGGATAGTGTCTCATATAAGGCGGTCAGTTCCACGCGTAAGGCGTTGGCAATTTTGATATGGGAAGCAAGCGTTCCTGTCATTTTATCATGCTCGATACGGCTGAGCGTGGCAATTTGGATACCAGTGATGTCGGCCAGTTTGGTCAGTGTTATTTTTCGCTGTCTCCGCAATTCACGTATACGTTGTCCAATGCGCATAAGGGGATCCTTTTTAGGAATAAGGTTTTCAGGTGTATGTTCTGTTAATTTTTCATTTTGATTATATCATCAAGATTGTTTTTTTGTCAATTTTTTTAAAAAAATTAAATCAGAAGGCCATGATTTTTTATAAAATTTCATAAAATATTGAAAAATAAACAATTTACGACAGTTTAAAATATTGATAAAAATGCAATTATTTATTTGACAAATCATCAAAACTATGCCATACTTGAATGTGCTGATGTGATCAGCGCGAGATCATGCTCAAGAAATGAGCCAAGGGATTTCGATATGAACCAGAACGGTCACTTAATGCATAAGGAAGGTGCGCATGCCAGATCATCACGAGCCATTTTCCCCTCCTCCTAAAATGAAAGCTGTTCAACTGTTCCCCTTTAAAGATCAAGATTTTACCATAACCCTTTATACAATGTTTTTAATTTTTAAAAAGATGCGTCATGAATTAGGCCTTGAGGCGATGCTTGAGTACATGGACTATTATCAGACGATTATTGAGCATTACAACCCCCTTTTTCAGCAGGCTGTTCGTCAGGCATTAGATAGGGTCAGCGTCCATAAGATTTATGCCAATGCCGTCAAACGTAGGGGGATGGATGATCAAGCGAATATTTAGTCTTTGCTTATTATGGATTGCATGCTGTGGATTCTCTCACAACGCATATCTTTGGAAGAGAATGCCAGATGGGATTGATGAAAATTCAGTCAAATGCGTCACGGTTATTGATGATGCGGAGCAGGTGTTAGTGGCTGCGACCAACAGGGCAGTATACCGATTGGATGGGCGAGAGGGAAATTTTTATCAGGTATTGGCCTTTCCCACTGGCCAGACAGAGGTTTATGCGATATATGCATCAGGCCAATGGGTGGCAGTGGCCACCAGTGAAGGTGTTTGGGGCAGCGATGATCAGGGCAGGCATTGGGAGCATGTGTTTCGGTCTGTGAATGAGCTGCATCGAATATGTTTTTCTGTTTTTATCCTTGGCGATGAAATTTTTATCGGAACTGCGGATGGTGTCTTTCGCCGAACGGGGTCAGGCGAAGAATGGTTGCGGCATCGCGGGGCATTGTCTAGTGAGCCGGTGTACGCCATTACCGGAGATTCACGGTATGTATTTTTTTCTGCGGGAGATGGGATTTATAGAGAAGAGATTGCCGGGTCGGCTGCTGCAGAAAAAATTTTTACGATCACCAGCGTGGATGACATGGAGGAAGACAATGCTGTGCTGGACGATGAGGCAGACAGCGATGGTTATGCAATGCGCACAATTCGATCGATCGCGTATGACGCGCAGAGCGAAGTATTATTTGCGGTGACGCGCGATGGATTTTTTGCGGGGGATAACAACGGGTCAGAGTGGAAAGAAATTTTGCGCAACGGGCTGTCTTTGGCGGAATGTGAAAAGATTATTGTGTATCGATATTGCCCGACCAGCCACGGGCAAAGGGCTCTGGATATTCAGAATCGCACCACGCGGTTCGAACCAGAGCCCGCCCTTTTTTTAGCGTTGCGTAGTGGTGCCTTTTTATTTTTTAATTCCCAGTGGTATGAGATGTATGCCGGACTGACGGCGCGTCATATTTATGATATTGCAGCGGATCGTCAAGGTCATGTTTTTACGGCATCGGATGCCGGAATGTTTTTTTTGCAAGAGCAGCCAGCGGTCTTGGTCCCTGACGCCTGGGTTCATGATGTATGGATGCATGAGCCTTCCGTTCAGGACGTGCATCAGATGGTGACGGCGTATGCGGATGTCGGCAAGGACAAGATTGATCAATGGAAAAAATTATCTCGAATGAAAGCGATCCTGCCATCGGTGTCTTGGCAGGCGCAAAGGGATGTTGCCGATATTTATCATTGGGATTCCGGCGCAAGCCCGGATATTTTGCAGCAGGGCGTGGATGCCCTTGATTGGAGTATCGCATTGAAGTGGGAGCTCGCGGATGTGGTGTGGAGTACGGCTCAAACAACCATTGATACACGCGCGAAAATGATGGTGGAACTCCGAGAAGATCTCTTGGCGCAGGCGACACGGATTTATTTTGAGCGCCGTCGGATGCAAATTGAGCTGATGCATATGCCGGATGATGCGCCAGAGAAATGGCAAATGCAGATAAGGGTCGATGAATTAACGGCAGGATTAGATGCGATGACCGGCGGGCGATTTAGTCAGGGCTGTGACGATCGTCCGGCGTCGTGATGATAAAGATGATACTGATGCATATCTGGGATGAGAATAAAAAATAAGGAGGTGTCGAATATTGATTATGTGGTTGTGATTTTTGTGAAATTCTCGCACAACGTATTAACAGAAAGGGGAGGAAAATGAAAACATTATTATCAGGATTATTGTGCCTTTTATTGCTATCGACCGCGACCATGGCATCGGCCAAGGATGTTTATGTTACGCAGAACGGCAAGAAGTATCACACGGCGGATTGCCGATGGGTTAAGAATCGGGACACGATAAAAATTGACGAGGAAGAAGCGAAGAAAAAAGGATATGAGCCCTGTGGCCAGTGTATGAATGGAGATGGAGTAGACAAGGTTGAGTCTCCGGCAAAAAAAGATTCAACAGCCAAGGAAGTAAAGGAGAAAAAGTAGTTTTCTGCTTGGGCAAGCGGAGTGCATCGGTGTGCTCATCAGAGGACGCAGATGTTGTTTGCGTGAATTCATATGGGGGCATGGTTAAGGTATGCTTTTTTGCCAACTGGGGTGAGGCGAAGAATGCATAAGGGATAAGGGGGGCCATGCCCCCGATATTTTCAGTATCATGCATTGCGCAATGAGGCATATGATGTTGGATGT
>CAZBHY010000047.1:0-2924 GCA_964491705.1 uncultured Planctomycetales bacterium | reverse complement strand
GTCATGGTGTTTTCCATACCGGGTTTGCCTTCTTGTCGTTCAGCGGGCGTTTGGGGCAAAAGATATTTTTTGTTCCGCGCTCGACTACAATTTTTTTCTAAAATTGATCCGGCAGTATAAAAAAATACATCAGGTGGATTTGTTCGCTTTCTGTTTGCTGCCCAACGCAGTCTATTTGGTGGTTAATGGGAACGACACGCATGTGATCGCGCAGTTTTTAGATGATGTGAATCGATGCTTTTGTGATTTTGTCCGGGTGAGGGACGAAGCAAGGATCGATCTGCACATTCATCGTTCGCGCATTGTCATTATTGAAGATGACCGATCGTTGATTGATATGGTCACGTTTGTTGACGCATTGCCATTGAGAATGGGTTTTGTATCCCGGGAAATTGAGTATGAGTGGAGCAGTTTTCATCTTCGGGTCTTGGGCATTGAGAATGGAATGATTGCGCGGCTGCATTTGTGCAGCTAGAGGGCAGGAATTTTTATGTGGGGCCTGGATTGTCTTGGCGATATTATGGCAGATATTGGGGGATCAGAGGCATGATCGTGGTGACGAATGCATCCATCAGTTCCATGGTGGATTGCGGATCATCATTTTGGACAATAGACGTGACGCGAACCATGGCGCTGCTGGATGGGCGGCGGGATAATGTTTTTAATGCGATCAAAATTTGTTGACGCCAATAACTGGGTGTGTATGCATCGCCAATTTTAAACCAATAATACATGATTTGTTGGTAACGCTGTTCATCGATAACGACTTTGTTGACCACCAGAGGCGCTGGCGTCTGGGTGCTCACCGTGTGAGGGTATTTTTTTGTGATGGTTGCGCCTCCGCCGGAATAGCAGATCTCAGGCGGATGGGCGACCCTGCGGTTGTGTTGCGAATAAATGATATACAACATGACTTGCGCGCCACTGGCGTTGGTGTACATGCGTGCGAAGGCGTTGCGTGTTTCAAGGATGGCATATTCTTCGTCGGAGATCGGCAGCTCTTCGGCTGTCCAATCTTGAACCACCATTGGAAAATCATGGATGACAACGGTATCCGGAGCGGCATAATTTTTAAAATACAGTGGCCATGAAATGACCGTTGATGCGGCGAATAAAAGTAGAATGATGGAAAAAGAAGATATTTTTTTCATCAGGGATTTACTCCAGCAATTTTAAGGATGCGGCCAAAAGGATAAAGGCAATCACAAAGATCGAATAGCCGGACAGGTCATGCACAAACCCACCAGCAGCCTCGTGGCCCCACACCTCGGAGACAAAGGCCAGAAAAACAACCCGGATGACATTGGTAATAATTGCGATCGGAATGGTTGTCAAGAAAAGCGCGATACGTTTCCACATTGGGCCTTTGAAAAAATATGCAAAAATACTTCCGAGAGCCGCGAGTGATATCAGAGAGCGCAGCCCTGAGCAGACATCGTCGACGACCACATAGGCATGCGGCATACGGATGACGCTGCCGTCTCTGATCGCCAGAATGCCCATCGCATTAATGACGTGCGCTGAGATAGATGCAGCGAACATTTTCATGCGAAAAGAAATATTAACAATGGTCACCTCAGGCAGAGGAATCATGAATACCAAGAAAAAAATAGGAAAGGCGATGGCCTTGAGAATTCTGATTCCATAAAAATATAAAATGAGACCCGTGATCGTCAACAGAATAGAAAATCCTGATGTGAAGTACACCCGCAATACCGAACTGATCATGTGAATGAGCAGGCCCGTGATGATCAATGGGACGCCCATGGGATGCGACGGACAGTGGTCAGCAGCCAGAATATCTTTTAAATATTTGCGTTTATCCCAGATGAGGTAACCAACCACCAGCGGGATAAGAATCCCGTGGCTGTAATATGAGTCTCGGGCGAACCAACGGGTTTTCATCCATAAGAATGTTGGCGTGTAAGCGAGGCCGCATAGTATGAGAGAGGCGGCGGCTTGAAGATTGCGTTGCATATTTTTCTGCATAGTGCATAAGAGTAACATATGGTGTCGCGCCGTGTCAAATATAAAAATTTACAAGTTGGGATAGAAAAGGAAAGATGCTGGCCATGGCAGAATATTGGATGAAGATGAAACGATTTTATTTTATCAATAGGAAGAATTGGACTGCCATACGGAATGATATTGGCTTTCTTGCGCGCAATATTTTGAAAATTTTTTTAGGAAATTTTTTCGCCTATCTGTAATTATTGGGGTCATGAACGGGCACAGGTTTTTTATAGGTGTTGTTTAATGTCAACAGCCATTGAACAGCATCAACATAAAAAAAGGTTTTTATGTCACAATGTGTCTATCTTTGTCATGGTTTTTCTATGACAATGAGATGAAAATTTTTTAATAATTGTTTTTTAAAAGAATTTTTTTAAATTTTACACGATTATTAATGTGGCACGCTAATTGCTATATTTAGCATGCGTAATGTTTAAAAGAAAGCGCTTTTTTAGGGGAAAAATGAAAACTTTTCGTCAATATTCACACAACTTAATTTTGTGCGTTTTGATTCTTGTTGCTGTTTTATTTGCAGGAACAGCGGCCTGGGCAGCTTTGTCTATTATTGATTCTACGGTGACACATCAAGCGTCTTCTGTAGTATATCCCAGTGATTCGGGAGTTCAGATGGCGTCTTCTTTAAATAAGTCCCATGCGCCTGAACCATCAACGCTCGCTTTGCTTTTTACCGGATTGTGCACCATGGTGGTGTCTGCCGTCCGAAGAACATACGCAATGATCAAGCGTTTTTTTGACGTGTGTGCAGCGTGTATCGGTCTGATCGTTTTGTCGCCACTTTTCTTAATGACAGCGCTATTAATTAAAATATTTTCTAAAGGTCCGATATTTTATACGCAGGTCCGCGTTGGCAAGTCGGGACAGTTATTTTGTATGTATAAATTTCGTTCTAT
>CAZBHY010000046.1:0-9944 GCA_964491705.1 uncultured Planctomycetales bacterium | reverse complement strand
CTGCCGAACGCTGGTACAACTGACAATCCAGGCACCCGTTGATCACATAAAATTGAAAAAAGGAATGGCACGGCGGCAAGGCCATACGGTCAATATCTGCGACATTCCATGCGGACACAATAATACGACGAGAATCCGGATTATTTTTGATCATTTCAATCACTTGCGCGATTTGATCGATGTACCGGCGCTGATAGGATTGCGTCTGTTCCTCCCATGTGAACTGCTCCCACTTGCGCCACTGATATCCATAAATCGGTCCCAGCTCACCGTTGCTGTCCGCCCATGCATTCCAAATCGGAGTATATTCTTCTAGTCCATCATGAATATTCGTCGATCCCCGCAAAAACCATAACAACTCACGGACCACCGCGCTAAACAACACTTTCTTTGTAGTCAATAAGGGAAACCCCTGGCGAAGATCATATTTTTTCTGGACTCCGAATACCGACAGTGTTCCGGTGCCGGTTCGATCGCCTTTCTGTTCGCCCTCATCCAAAATTTGCTCAACCAATTCTAAATACTGTTTCATCTCTCCCTCACACGGTGGTATGCAGATATCTCACATCAAAGGCAACACGCCCTCCGTGATCAATGCGCAATCAATCCGATGCTCTTCTAAGCGTTCATCCCCCACATGTTTTCATTGTATTGCTTGACCATACGCTGAGTATTAAAAAATGCGCTGCGCGCGATACAATGAATCATCTTGTCAATCCAGGGGCTCTGAACATCAATGTCGCCCTGACGATTCATTTGATAATACAATGCCATGATGCTGTCTAATGTTTCATAGAGGGCATTGCTGTCTTCATGCAAACGCGCATCCATTTCATTGCCCAAATCTTTTCCCTGATGCCGATATCCGAAGATCCAACCGATATCGTCATGCTCTGCCTCTACCACCCAGCCATCCAATGTGCTGGCCTGTAAAACCCCGTTAATGATCGCCTTCATTCCGCTGGTTCCAGACGCCTCAAACGGAGGCAAGGGGTTATTCAACCAGACATCAACCGAACTGGTCAGCAGCTTTCCAAAATATGTGTCATAATTCTCGAGAATCAAGACCTTGACAATGTCACGGTAGGCATTCAACTGATCAATATGATCCAAAATCTTGTCGATATTGGCCCCGCCGATATTATCGTTCGGATGCGCCTTGCCGGCAAAAAGAATCTGAATCGGGCCATATTTTTTTGCCAAGCTCACCAGCCGTTGAATATCATAAAAAATCAATGCCGGTCGCTTATACGAGGCAATACGCCGAGCCCAGGCGATGGTCATGATGTCTTTATCCAGATTCCAATGGCGGATCGTCTCAATCATGTGCATTTTATTGACTTGATGCGCCGCAAAAAGATCTTTGCGGAAGGACGGATCGCTCTTCAACTGAAGCACATTAACCAGCCGTTCAGGATCCGCGCGCCAATCCCCTAAGACATCATGATGCCGATCCAATAGATCAGCGATACTTTTGGACATCCATGTATGCGCATGAATCCCATTGGTGATCGCCTGAATTTTTTCCGCAAAGGCCGGAAACTGAATGCGCATCACCTCACCATGTTTTTGGGCCACCGCATTCATCTTGTGCGCATTGTTTAACGCGATATAGGTCAAATTGATTTGATCAGAATCCGATGTTTCCTTGCCGAACATCTGCGCCGCATCCACATACGGCGCCGGAAGGATTCGGGCGATATCCCGGATGAAAAACCTGTCGTGACCAGCAGCCACCGGTGTATGGCATGTAAACAAAAAGTCTTTCTTAACATTTTCCATCTGAGATTTATCCTGCAGATGAATATACTTCTCCAACAATGCAAAAGCCGCATGCCCTTCATTCAAGTGGTACCGGTTAATCTGATATCCCAGGCTTTCCAGCGCCCGCATTCCGCCGATACCCAGAATCGAACGCTGATAAATCTTCCACCACACATCATCACTGCGGTAAAGCTGATCGGTCAATCGCCGAAAATGCTCAGGATTCTGCGGCAGATTAGAGTCCATCAACACCAACGGGCACACCCGCTTCTTATCATAGCTGTAGACATAATATTTCCACAACCTCAGCGCTAACGGGCCTTCTTGAGTATCAATGGATATAATATTTTTTAGCGGCACCAACCCGGGATATGTATGCGGATCCCATTCCAGCTCTTCAGGGACTTGCCCATGTTTATACCAAAAATTCTGTTTGAAATACCCCTTATTCCATAAAATCCCGAGACCGACAAAGGAAAAACCAAGATCCGCCGCACTCTTAATCGTATCGCCGGCCAAAACGCCCAGTCCTCCGCTGTAAATCGGAATATCCAGCATCTTATCAATCTGGATCTTAAACACATAATCCGCGAGCCAATAGTTCGAAAAAACTTCATGCGTAAAAAACTGATTTTTTTCACTGACCTCTTGGACATTGAGCTGAAAGGAATTGTAAATGCTGGGGGCCAAGCCATATTCCATAGAAAAATAAGCGATGGAACCCTCATCCGGATTCAACAGCCGGTTTTCCGCTGTCATAATGGATTTGATGGGGAAACCAAAAAAACTCTTTTCTATCACATCCGACGCATAATGGCTGTCATAGTTGTCAATCGATGATGACATCTGATCAAATCCGTATATATTTTTCTCTTTTGCAGCAGCGCTCACATGATCCCCCTTTGTTCATTCTCATCACTGATGGGAAAATATTATATCAAAAATATCACCGATAAAAAATTTATTCTTCTCGACGGATTCTGCTGGCCTCAATGGCGCGATAACCATTGCTGGAATGCACCTTCAGCCCTGTTTCCGTGTTCACCATCACCATCGCTGCATAACCCGCGCCCATCTGATCAATCAGATCCATACCCAGAGACACATCCAGTACAGTCAATGCCGTTGCAAAGGCATCGGCCTCAATGGCAGTCGGCGCAATAACGGTTGCGCTCACGGCCCCGCTTTGGGGATATCCGGTTAACGGATTAAGAATATGCGAACGCCGCTGCCCGGCAATGTCATAAAACTGTTCATAGTCTCCTGAAGTGGCAACGGCCTGATCAGACAAGACAATCGTATCAGCCATCTGTTGTGCGTTACGCGGATGCCGCACGCCAATATGCCAGGCATCACCACCACAGCTTTGACCTGCCGCATACATATCTCCGCCGGCATCAATTAAAAAATGGGACAACCCATTGTCGTGTAAAATCCGCGCGGCTTCATCAACGACATACCCTTTGGCGATCGCACCGAGATCCAACGCGCATCCATCGGGGCATGCAATCTCCGGTCGTCCGGCATTACGAGATAGGTGGATCTGGTCACTGCCCACCCGATCTTTGATCACCTTGACATCCTCAGGCGCTGGCATCCGTCCTTCCTCCTGCATCCGACGCCAAAAATCCATCAACGGCCTCACCGTAATATCAAACGCGCCACCGGTGGTCTTGGAAAAACCTACAGCGCGCTGCACCACGGCAAAGACATCTTCACTGACCTCAACCGGCTGTCCACCCGACCGATTCACACGTCCAATCTCACTGTCCGGATTGTAGGCATTCATCCGCTGTTCAATCGTTCTCATTCTCTGCCATACCTCATCCATGGCACGGTCGACGGTCTGTTCTTCACTCACAGCCGCGCAAATATCCATCTGGACATATGTCCCGATGGCCAATTGCGCATCATGATACTTCTTCCGATGCCCCACATCCTGCCGCGCGCATCCGCAGACAACCGCCGCACTCAAAAAAAATATCTGCACCGAATTCAGCCAATTTTTTCTTTTCCGATTCCTCATCCTGACCGCCTCTCAATCACCACATCAAAACGCCAATCAATGGTCTGCGGTTCTCCGGGGCGGTAAAATGGATTAAACGCCGGAATAACATCAAAACGGCACCCGCTGCGGCCAAGGATATTTTGAAAAAATTCTTTTTCGAATAACTGAATCGGAATCACGCAGGTGTCACGGTTATTTCCGCGAACCGAAAAGACTTTCTGACAATAGTCAACGTAACGCGCCTTCTCCTGATCATACATAGACGATTGGGTCTTATCCGGTATCTGTCCGATCACCGCTCGCCCGCCCGGTTTAAGAACACGGATGATTTCCGAAATGGCCTGCTCAACAGCGTTGAGATCCATAAAATTGATTAAAACGAAATAACATAACACACGGTCACAACAGCCATCCTTCAACGGCAGTGCGCAGGCATCCGCGTTAAAAAGAGGCCGACGACCCGATGCATTGCGCAGCATCTCGATCGAAAGATCGCACCCGAACCCGCGTGCGGCCAAGACGCCCAAGCGGTCTAAAATCCATCCGCCGCCGCAGCCAAGGTCCAAAAGGATGTCATTGCCATTCAAATCCAACGCGTGACGCACATGATCGATCAAAATGTTGATTTTTTCGGGAGGCCAAACCACTCCGTCTAAAACATCCCATTTGCTCAGCAACCACTGCTGCTGCTGATAACGCATTCCAGCGGTCTTCGCCCAATCATTAAAAAGACTCTTTAAAAACATCGTCTCTCCACCAATCATCCGCGTGTATCGCCGCGCTGTCGCTTAAGCCAAATAATGATAAATGATCCTGCTGCCCCACCTCAAAAAAACATCCGGCATCCATGCCTGAGTAAAGAATGACGTGGCAAACCGCAACAGGCGTTTTTGACTGAACCGGTATCCCTGAGGGTGATATCCAAGATGGATGATGTCAAACATCTGCGCCCCGACATGATCTTTAAAACGGACCAATCCCTCCTGATCATGCCCGCTGGAGCCCAAATCCACATAAGACAATCCCTTCTCTTTGGCCAACCGGATCCCCTCCCACAACAAAATATTATTCGGCCTCCACGACAAGGCGTCATGGCGTGACGTATTAAATTTATAATACAGCGTGTCTCCGCACACTAAAAAAATATTCGCGCCGAGAAACTCCCCGTGCGGTGAATACGCCCCCAGCATAAACCCTTGACCCGTTTCCATGTACGCATCCCAAATATTTTCAAAAAATGCGTACGGTTGGGGAAACAGCCGGTATTTATTTTTCCGCACAGCCAGATGGGACGCATAAAAATTTTTGAGTTCTGCGCGCACACATGTCCGGACAACCACACCTTTACGTTTTGCCTGGGTGACGGCAGCACGGTACGAATCATGCGTTCGCTTCCAGATCTCCTCCAGTGATGGGCGAATATCTAAAAGATGAAAATACTCCTGAGACATTACATGAAACAGACCAGACTGACGCGCATGCGTATCCCTCAGATTCCGGATCGCTATCCGATAACGCGGAAAATCCTTGCGGAGCGATTCAAACAAGATCGCCCAATCCCGCGCATCGTTCACCACACCGTCGCAATAATCACAATAAGAGCACATGCAGATCTTGCGTTCCAGGGCATTGCAGACAACCGCATAAATGATATAACTGTCAACACGGCCGTTGCGTTCAATATATTTCACAAAGAACCGTGTTGCGTATGTCTGCTGAATGACACCCAGCCACCCAGCGGAGGAAAAAAGATTGCGATCCATGTCCGGAAGATTGACACGGCGCAATGCCTCAGATAACGGTAACGTCTTGACCATACAGCCTCACTGCTGATGATAATACCGCAATGCCTGCATCATCGCCGGGATACAGACATTGAGGTCATAAATATATAATTTGCCGTACCCCCGTTCATCGGACAAGCGTAAGAACTCAACCGATGACACCAGATGTGTGGAATGCTCCATCACGTGACGGGTCATCATCGTCCGGCCAAAATGATCATAGACCTTCAGGGGCTCGACATGGTTGATGATATACTGATAAAATCCGATCAGCTGACGAGAAAAACGCTTCTCATCGTCTGTGTAGGAAACATACACCTGCGGATCAATCACCAAATACCGGTATCCTTTGGAAAACAGCGCGATAAGGTTCTCAAACGAACGCGGCATTTCTGCGACGTCATTGGGATCAAAGACATAGAGATCCTGGACAAATTTCTGCGAGGAAATAAATTTAACCTTGCTGTCCTTGGTTTTTAAAAACTCCACGGCGGATTTGTAGTCTGACCGGATTTCGGCAATCTGATAGGATTTGGCAATCAGCAACACAAACATCACGCCATAGATCAGGGCCAGACCCATCCGTTTTTTCCGCGATGTTACATTGTTAAAAAACCCAACAGCGGTATATGCGGCCGACATCACCACAAACGGCAGCACCACACAAATATACCTGGCTCCGTTCTCCATCGGCAGCGAAAAAAATATCATCTGCACCACCGCGATAACAAACGGCAATAAGAAACGTCTTTGGTGATTGCGCACAACCAGCCATGGCGCTGAAAAAAATAACACAGCGAAAAGGCCGTTTTCCAGACGAAACAGATTATATGGGTATGTCAAAAAATTCACCCAATAAAAATCACCCTGAGCCATATGCTGCTGATGAAACACCCACGCGAAGATATTATACGTATTGACCCCGCCAAAGACCGTTCCACCGATGCCGAAAACCAAAACTAAAAATGTCACGACGCACCATACGCCTTTGCGGATATCTGGCAACCGCTGTTCTGAAAAACTCAGCCACAACTCAGCGGCGGCGATCAACACCGGCAGCATGATCAGACGATAATTCGAAAAAAACGCGGCACCAAAAAAAAGACCAGCGATAAACGTGCGCCATGAGAGCCCCCGGGGAAAAACATAAAAATAAAATCCCAACAAAACAAGCAGTGTGCTCAATGCCTCTTGAAGACCAATGTGTGAATAAAACACATGACTGGGCAGCACGGCTAACAAGGCCGCCGACAGCCATCCGACCCATGGCGATTCAAAATACCGCGCAGCAAAACGATAGATCGCCATCAGCGTCAATAGACCGCACCACGCCGAGATCACCCGCGCCCAGAACCATTGATCCACCGCACCAAAAAAAATGCGCGTATCGATTGCCATAAACCACAATGACTTGCCGCTGGACAGACTGGTCTTTAAATACGCCCTCAACGATTGCAGAAAATCCTCCGCGCTCAACGGCGAGCGCACCCGTATGATCTGGCCGAGCAGACGATTGTGATTCAAATAGAATCCTTCATCATAAAAAAAGAACTGGCTTTGATTAATCTGCCAGAATCGAAAAACACACCCCAGCACAATCACACACAGACAAAAATACACAAATACCCGCATCGACATTTTGGTGAGATGAAACCGCTGCAACATGTTCTGTATCACAGGGCAATCCTTTGTGATCACGATTTCCACGTTATTTTTTAATACGCAGTCCCAACAAAAAAATCGGCCGCAAGATGCTCCACCACCCTGACACCGGCTTCATCTTGGTATACCCTTCTTTTTTGGGAGGATAAAACTTGTGCACCGGAGCTTCCACCACCTGATAACCCAACTGGATCGCCTTGAAAAAAAGATACGGCTCCAACTCATAGGCATCCAGCCATGTCTGGTTTAAATCCAAGCGCTGGTCCCGGAATAGATCGCATTTCACCGCGCGAAATCCATTGGTACTGTCGGTAATTTCTCGACGGCATAACAACGAAAATAAAAACGGATGGACAAACTGAGTCGAGATCCTGCGATACACTGGCATATTCCCGTATCCGCCGCCAGGCAGATAACGCGATCCCTGCACAAAATCCGCCCCATCGCGCAACGCGGCAACGAGCGTCTGAACATCATTGGCATCATCTTTATCATTGCCGGAAACAAAAATGACCGCTTCATAGCCATGCAACAGCGCATAATCAATCAGTTGGCGCGTCCCAAACCCCGCCCCGGATGGATGTGCATTGCGGACAATCGTTACATGCGCATCACACTCCAGATGTTGAACCGACCCATCATCCGATCCATCGTCAATGAGCAAAACATCATACAGCGCGTAATCATTAAACTTCTTCATCACACGCCGGATCTTATCGCCCTCATTGTACGAACAGATGCCTACCAGATATTTTTTTCGGCTGTTGTCAGGTGATAACATAGGAGTATCATACGTTTTTTCGATTGAACTTTCAAAAAGTATTTATATTAATATTCTAAAGTCATCGCAGCACAGAAGCTCAACCCAAACCCTTCCGATAGGCATGGACATCAATTATGACACATCATCTGCATGCGCTGGCCGCCGCAACTGTTTTTTCTGAGAATTCTGGCGTTTTGCATCCAGCATCTGCTCTTTTCCCCGGACAGATCGCTTGCGTCGACGGGCGCGCTCAGCCGCCTGCGTTTTCAAGGCCTTGCGTTTTTCTTGCCGCGCGAGCGATTCCAAACGGCACACCAGCATTTCCCGGGCACACAACCGGTTGGCTGCCTGCGTCCGATGCTGATGGCATTTGATGATTTGTCCGCTGGCACGATGGTGAAGAATCACGCATGTCGCCACCTTATTGACATTCTGGCCGCCTGGACCCGGCGATAAAACAAACGATTCATCGAGATCGCGTTCCGCAATCTTCAAGGCCTTCATCCTCAGCGCGACGCGATTCGCCCGTACCGATACACCACAGATCATGCGTGTCATGATTGCCTCGCTGCTTGCTTGGATGATGTATGAGAAATTCTGCCGGTCGATGTGCGAACACGTTTCTGATAAAGCAGCGCGCACCACTTCCGGCCTTTGATAATTTTCCGGCACCGCAGCCGGTCATCACGAAACGCAGTTTGAAAACGCCTCAGACTGTCCAACGCAATCCCGGATACCGCTAAATATTTTCCCGGCTTGACAGTGGCAATGAGCTTCGCTTTCATCGCAATGAGCTCATCCGTAATCACATTGGCCGCCGTAAAGTCAAATTTCCGACGAGATGAAAAACTGCGGGCATCCATGGCCGCGCACCAGTCAAACGCCAACCCATTGCGCTGCATATTCTGCTGTGCATTGACCACACTCTGCTCATCAATATCGATGCCCCACACGGTATCCGCGCCACACCGCGCTGCGATGATCGCCAACAATCCAGTCCCGGTCCCAATATCCAGAAATGTTCGAAAGCGCCCAGCACACTGCTCAATCAACTCGGCCATAAAACGTGTCGTCTCATGCAGACCGGTCCCAAAGGATAAAATCGTATCTAAATAAATCGGACAGCGCGTACCCGGCTGATACGATTCTCTATTCCAGCAGGGAACCACATCAAACCGCCGCGTCAATTGAAAGGGATGAATTTCTTTTTTCCAGACGTCACGCCAATGCGCAGGAGAAAGTGCCGTTACAAAAACTTTGATCTTTTTGATTCCCAACGACAAAATCCGACGGGACAAACGTGCTGCCTCACCGGCTGTACGGCAATAGACCTTGCCATAGCCATATATGGTCTCAACAACCACCGTATAGGATGCTTGATCATATCCTAATCGCAGAAAAATTTCGCGAATGAATTCCTCAGACCCGATCTGATCCGCGCGAAATCTGACAGCCACTTCATGCCATGTATGATGAGATAAACGACGATTCATGTGTGCTCACGTGCCAGTGCCTGCGATGATCACGAATGGACAAACGGCACACTACAACTGCGCCGCAGAAATGCGATTACGTCCGGCCTTCTTGCAATTATACATTTCATTATCCGCCAAGGCGATGAGGTCCTGGGCATCCTTGATCTTCTTTTTCGTCACGGAATATCCGGCGATACCGATGCTCAGGGTAATATGAAAAGTAATCACATTTTTATATCGAAACAACCGTTCAGCAAAGATCCGCTGCAAACGATGCGCCGCGTAATACGCATTCTTTGCGCTCGTCTCAGGCAAAATCACCAAAAATTCATCGCCCCCATAACGCCCAACGACATCCACCTTTCGAAAACAATTACGAATCATGACCGAGACGTCTTTTAAGATCCTGTCGCCCTTTTGATGGCCGAATTTATCATTGATCACCTTAAAAAAATCCAGATCGATCATCAAACAGGACAACTCTAACC
>CAZBHY010000045.1:0-9950 GCA_964491705.1 uncultured Planctomycetales bacterium | reverse complement strand
TCTGAAATTAAAAAAATACAGCTTCTCCGAAAACTATTTCCAGGATGCGGAAAAGACAGCCCGATCCGCCAATTTGCCTTCCGAAGATGTCCTCATTGGGCGTGGAGCACTGCTCATCGAAACTGAGCGTTACGCGGATGCGCTCCCGATCTATGAAAAATTTCTCACGGCCTTTCCCAACCATCCCAGGGTGACCGATGCCTTTTTGGGTAAAGCCAATGCCTTATACCTGCTGGGAGAATACCAGTCCGCGATTGAGGCCTACCAGCAGCTCATCGCTTACGGGCAAACACAACCTGTCTCCTCTGAGACCTTGGAAAAAAGTTATTACGGTATCGCATGGTCATTTTTAAAACAAGGGCTTCCAGAAAAGGCAATCGCTGCATTTCACGACATCATGAATACCAGCCCCAGTCGTGTTGTCAAAGCCAGCGCCTTGACACAAATCGGTGATGCCTACCAGGAAATCAAAAAATTCCCTCAGGCCTTGGACGCCTATGACCGCGTCTTAAAAGAATTCGCCGATGGAATGTACGCGGATTATGCCCAGTTCCAGCAGGGAATCACGCTATTAAAGATGGGCAATGAAGAATCCGCAAAATTCTCATTTCAAAGTCTTAAGAAAAATTTTCCCAATAGCGCCTATTTACAAGAAGCTGACTATTATCTCGGGTTCGCGTATTTCCAACGCCAGGAATGGCCGCAAGCTATTCACCATATTTCATCATTTATTCATTCATCTCCGACACAAACACCATTCACCGCTCAGGCGAATTATATTCTGGCCCTGTCATATTTTCATGATAAAAAATTTGAACAGGCGCTGACATTATTTCAACAAATTTCCAAAGACCTCAGCGACCAACCCTCCATCCGGCAGACCGCTGAAATTTATATTGGAAAATGCCTTTACCACCTCAACCGCAAAACCGATGCGGTGCGGCATTTCACACAGATTGGCCAAACCTATCCATTATCCAACGCACATCAAGACGCCTTATTGTGGCTCGGGGAATTTTCCATCGATCAAGGCCAAGTCAAAGATGCCGTGACATACTATCAGTCGTTTATTGATTTGTTCCCGGGGAGCGATAAAATTGATCTTGCCTACTATGAACTCGGGCAGACCTATTACACCATGGATGATCTCAACGCGGCCTTAGGCATATTTCAAAAAATATCAGAAGACGCAAATCAGGAAATTTTTGCCAAAGCCCAATTGGCGATCGCGGATATTTTTTCGCACGAGCGCGACTCCCAACAAGCCATCGCATCATACCGCCAAATTGCGCAACACATTCCGGATTATAAAAGAGATGCCTTGGTCAAAATTGCAAAAATCTACTCTCTGCAAGCCAACCACACAAAAGCCCTCGATATCTATCATGAGGCCCTCAGCACCCCGCAAAAAAACAGTCGCATTACCAATGCGGAAATTATGTTTTCCATTGCGGATAGTCATGAACTTCTGAATCAGTACGAACAGGCGGTCGAAGAATATCTGAAAATTGCTTACCTGCCAGGACAAGAACATTCGTGGATCCTCAAGGCATATTTGCGCGCTGCCCGTCTATTTGAAAATAACGAAGACTGGGATGACGCGTTGATTGTTTATGAAAAAATTCTGGCACTGGATGTGGATGAATCAAAATATGCCAAGGAACGCATTGATGTCATCCAATCATACCTGAAAAATTAACCATCACACCACAGGAGGCAAAGGATGAACATTTGGGAATTTAACCTAAAAGATATTCTGATCAATGGGGGACCCATTATGATTCCCCTTTTTCTGTGCTCTATTTTTGCCCTGGCCATTGTCATCAGCAAACTCATTTATTTCTCACGCATATCGACCGATACCCATAAATTAAAAAATGACATCTTTCGACTGGTGCAAAAAGACAATATCAAAGGTGCCATACAACTCTGCGATCAAAATGTATCGCCCGTGGCCCGAATACTCAAAGGCGGCCTCATGAAATTCGACGGCTCGCGCGATGAAATCAGAGAAGCCATGGAGGATGTCAGCCTTTTTGAAGTGCCGGTTCTCGAAAAACGCTTCACCGCCTTGGCCACCATTGCGCATATCGCTCCGTTGTTAGGACTGCTGGGTACGGTCACCGGCATGGTGGCATGTTTTCACACGATCCAAACACGTGCCGCGGGCATGAACCCAATCATGCCAGGCGATCTTGCCGGCGGAATTGGAGAGGCCTTGCTGACCACGGTCGCCGGTTTGGTGATTGCCATCCCAACGTACGTGGCCTATAACTATCTGGTCAGCCGCGTGAACAACTTTGTCAGGGAAATGGAGCACGCCGGAACAGAACTGTTGAATCTGATCAACCATATGAAAGAAAAACACACATTCCCGTCTTAACCGATGAACATGCCCGAATAACAGGAAGAGGGACGCCATGAAATTTAAACGTCAAATAAAATTCGAGAGTGGTTTGGCACAATTTGACTTAACGCCGTTAATCGATGTCATTTTTCTGCTCTTAATATTTTTCATGCTCTCATCATCATTTACCGTTCACTCCGGTATTTATGTCAAATTGCCCAAGGCCGTCACCAGCGATGTTATCAAAGAGGAAAACTTCACTGTTGTGATTACCAGTGAAAACGTCATTTATATCAACGATAAAGTCATCTCGCTCACAGAGCTCCGTGAAAAATTAACGACCGCGGTACCAAAAAACACCCCGGTGATGATCAAGGCCGACCGCCGCTCATCCATGGGACGGATCGTGGATGTCTGGGATCTCTGCCGGGAATTGGGCATCCAAAAAATTAATATCGCAACGAATACGGATCCATGAAACGCGCTGTCCTTAAAAATCTCTCCCCAGAGATACACGGAATCATTTGGGCTGTTGCGATTCATCTCATCATTGGACAATTGGTTGTCTTCACCAGCCCAATAAAAAACATTCCGGAACGTCCTGTGCTGGTTTTTTGGGGGGCATTCTTGGGTTCTCTGGATCCATCCGTTCATTCCGGGGAAATCCCTGACCAGCCGACTGCGGCGATCATTCCACTGTCATATGCAACAACACCCACGTATAACCATCGATTAGCAAAACCAAAAACAGATTACCGTCCGCATATGGCGGTTCAAAAAAAAACGAGCCTAAAAACAACATTTTTTGACGACGATCGGTCCGCCGCTGCCTATACGCATCATTCGCATATGCAATATCAAGACACAAAAGTCGAATATCAACCCTTACGATTTAATCCCTATCTGCCATGATGACCGTCGACCTCAATATTGCCATTGCCGTCTTTCTTTCTTTGTCTTTGTTGCTTGTTTTTATCAGATGGGTAGTCTATAATTCTAGTGATCAAGAAATAAACAGCTTAATACAGCAGACGATCGTACGTTGCCCATATTGTGCTCACCTGTTCCGAGATGATCACGATGCGGACATGGTCCGTTGCCCGTGCTGTCACAGCATTGTTGATTGTGTTGATAATCGCATCACATCATAAAGGAGCGCCATGCGTCTTTGCCTCACCAACCGATCAGCCACTGTTCTGCTGAGTATTATTATTATCACCATCATGCTGTCGATTATTGTGATCGGCATCATGAGCATGAACATCAGCCAAATCCAATCCAGCCAAACCGTCATCGATGAACTCAAGGCAGAATACCTCGCCCAAGGATATTTTTATCAATATCACCAGCAGCGCATCAATCAACAGGACGTCACTGACCCGGATGCCCAAACGTTCGATCATAAGCTATTCACGACCGTACTCACCAATAGCGGCCTCGACCAAAACCAATTCAACACCACGCGCATTAATCTTGACGTTTCATTTTAATTTTCTCTATCTATAATTTTCTATAACGCAATTGACAAAGTATTGTTATTAGTGTTTAATAAAAATAACATTATATAAACGTATATGTTTTTCAACCGTTAGGCTCATCCTATGTCTGCAGTCGGTCAATTGGGGATCTATTGGGGATCCGATCACTTTAGCATCGTCGAAAATTTAAATGGGCAAATCAGCAATATTTTTCACGTCCCATTTAATACACCCATCCATCACGATGGAGAAGACCCAGTCCCAAATGAATTAAAGCTCCCGACCTTGCTGCAAAAAACACTCGAATTCCGGTCAGTGAAAACAAAGACCGTCAATATCTCGGTCCCAACCACAGATCTTATCTTCCGGTCGTTTGTAATCCCCGTCATGAGCAAAAAAGATGTGGCCAGCGCGATCGAATTTGAAGTGACAAAATACATTCCGATCAGACTCGATGAGCTGACGTACACCTATCACACCGTTGCTTACAACGATCAGAATCAAAAAGGTCTGCAGGCACTTTTTATGGCGGTCCGAAAGACACGGATCGAAGAAATAGCCAACGCCGTCCAGCAGGCCGGACTCACCTTACAGAATATTGAACCAGCGCCGATCAGCTTGATCCACTTGCTCAAACGCAACAGCATCATCCAAAAAAATAAAACCACCGCGATCCTAGAAATCGGTGATGAAAATTGTGAAATCATCGTGCTCACCAATGAAACCCTGCAATTCATGAGAAAAATCAGCATCTCGCTCAATCATTCAGACATACAGACTCTCATCACTACGCTGCAGAATGAAATCCGTGTCTCATTTAATTTCTATAACCGTCAAAATCCACAGGGCAAAATCGAAAATCTGATTATCATGACAGAGCAGAAGATGCCAGGAATGATTGAACACCTCGGCAAAGAATTGAACATGCCGGTGGCTGTCATTTCCACGGATATGTTTATTCCTCTGGAAGAATTTCACACCAACGCACATGTCGCTGCCTATGGCTCAACACTCAGGCGGGTGAAATTCTCACCGAAATTTTTTGACCTGTCACAACAGGCCATCGCGATGCAGCGGTCCGGCAAAGACCCTCTGGAAGCGATCAAACAATACGCAACAATGGCCGGGATCATCATCGCATGCCTGTTCATCAGCTTACTCACTGTTTTTATCAGCAATGCCACGCTTGAACATAACCGTGAAAAAATTCAAAATTTAACGGCAAAGCTCGGATCGTATGAGACATTAACCGCTGATGATCTTGCTACACAAAAACAAAAAATCATGACTGAACTGCAAGGTTACACGGCTATGTCAACCGATAGCCAGGTCTCAGCCATTCTCTATGAAATCCCAAAAATCCTCCCAGAAGGCGTATGGCTGACCGGTTTTCAGGTGGCACGCGGCGACCAGCAGGCCCAAAAAGATCAAAAGACTGGACCGGTCAAGATCTCACTCACTGGAAAGATTTATTCGTCGGATGCGAACGAACAATTTTCGATCTTAAATAATTTTCTGGCGGAATTAAAAAATAATAAAACATTAAGCGCATTCTACACGAATGTCAAACGGGAATCCGCAAACAGCAGCATCGAGGATGGATACGCGATCACCACTTTTTCCATCACGTGCAATTAGCGAGCCTTTATGGATCTGAAAGAACTTTCCAAATTAGATATTAAAGATTTAAAAAATCTCGACTACCAGGCGATATACACCAAATTAAAAAAACGCCCAGACATCATCATTGATATCGCAGTGATTCTGGCCATGCTCATTTTTTGCATCATGTATTACGGGAATCAAAAAGCAGCCCTCAGCGCACAGTCCATCACGCTCATGACGCTGGAAAAGAAAGAACGCGCGTTCACTGAGCTGCAGCAAGCCCAAGAGGCATTGAAGTCGCTCAAATCAGCGATCCCCGAACCCATCCAAGAATCACAGCTGATTGACATCATCACCCAAAATGCCTCTGAGCATAACATCAGTATTGCATCTTTTTCGCCTGCAGTGACTGCTGTTCAACCAGCGGGTACAACAATTACATTATCACTTGATATTACAGCACCCTCATACACACATTTATGGACATTTATTTACCAATTAGAATCCAAATATACAGCAATTCGAATTGACACATGGTCTGGCCAAATGATAAGCGCCAACGTGCGGCAATGGGGTCGCACATCCAAAGATGCGTCAGCCGATCCTAACAGCATCAATGCATCGCTAACCATAACGGCAGTGAATTTTAAAAATGATTAAAAAATTTTTTCTTGTAAATATTATTTTTATAATCACATCAGGAGCGCTCGCATGCGCACAGATCAATCCATTTGCTGATCTGATGGCCGCGCCTGATAACAGTGCGGACAATGAAATTATTGCGTCTGCGCAACAGATGTATCAAAAACTCACACAAGGCACATCCGCCGCGATGCCGGATATGCCCATTGCAGCAGAAGGGATTCTCAATCCATTTATCAGCAAAATCCCTCAGCCGGAAAACCCTGCGCCGATGCCAGAAGATAAAGATCAGCAACGGTTCGCCATTCCACAAAATATCACGGCGCCCAAAGGCGCAGAGCCTCCGCCAATGCCAAATTATAAAATATCCGGCCTGGTGTGGAACACACAAAAACCACAGGCCATTTTAGACAATACCATTGTCACAATCGGTGATAACCTTAAAGGCTGGACCATTGTCGATATTTCCAAAGAGGGTATTCTCATTGAATTTACTGATCAAACACAATATTTTATTGAACCCTGAAGGAGTACCCATGAAAATAATCTCGATCATTCTGCTCATCGCCATACCATTATGCCTTTTTCTTACACCGCCGTGTCTGGCCATCGATGTGGATACATCCAGCTATTTCCTTGATCCAGAACGTTCAAAAAAAATTTCCATGGACTTTCAAAATGCGCCGCTGGTTGATGTTTTGAAAATTTTCTCCCAGCAGACCAATCTCAACATGATCGCATCCTCCGAGATTGCCAACCGCAATGTCACTGTTTATTTTGACAATGTCCCGGTTGAACAAGCCCTACAGCAAATCCTGCGGGCCAATAACCTGACCTATGAAATCCCGGAAGGCAGCAGTATTTATATCGTACGGCCGATACAGAGGCCGAATATTGAACTGACCACGCGCGTCTATCCGCTCAAACATGCCAGCGTTCAATCTGCAAAAATCAATACCTTGATCCAAGTTTCTGCCGACGAGAATAGCGGTGGACGTGGAGGGCAGAAGACGGATGGAGGGATTATCCCGATCATCCAATCCATTCTTACCAACCAGGGAAAAATCACAGAAGACGCCCGCACCAACAGCCTGATTATTACGGATATCCTGACAAATTTTCCAATGATTGATCAAACCATCGCCCGACTCGATGTTTCGATACCGCAAGTTTTGATCGAGGTCGAGATGCTTGAAGTGGCCAAATCCAACGCTGATAAAATTGGCATTAAATGGGGAGACTCACCGCTGGTGTTTACCGGTGGACAAAAATTCGGGGTATTCCCCTTTGATGGATCGATCCCATTTTTCGATAAACCCGCTGGCATTGACTATGAGGAAGCACGGTGGGGAACCAGCCTCATGGATGCCGAGGGTCTAAGCGCCATTGTGCAATTTTTAAAATCTCAAACCGACACAAAAAATCTGGCCCGTCCGAGAATCTTGACTCTGAATAACCAGGCAGCTGAGATCAAGATCGCCACCGACGAGGCGATCGGCGTACAACAAGGGACAGAATCCTCTGAGGGCCTGGCCTCACAAAGCTATGACGCGGAACGGGTAGAAACAGGCGTATTCCTGATTGTCACACCCCAGGCGAATATCGAGACCGGCATTATCACCATGGCCATTCAGCCAAAAGTGACCATTGCCAAAGAAGGTGCCGCTTTCTCCGGAGTCTCATTTAAAGATCCGGAAGAACGCAGCGCAAAAACAATTTTAAAAGTCACAAGCGGAGACACCATTATTATTGGCGGTCTGGTACGGGAAGAATCAACAACACGTTTAACCAAAGTTCCGTTGTTGGGAGATCTGCCCATCATCGGCAAGGCCTTCCGGCATACAGATATTGCAAAGAATGAACGGGAATTGATCATCTTCATCACGCCGCATATTTTACCGGATCCCAAACCAGGAACCATCACAGCGGCACAGACGCGATACCTCCTGCGCGAGCAGGAAGCACCGGTTGTCAAATAAAATCGGATCAAGGAGTGATTGTGCAGCATCTCAAACTCGGCGAACTTTTGATCAAACAGGGCATGATCACAGAGGATCAGCTCAACAAGGCCATCGAGCTCCAAAAAAAAGAGCGGGGACGCATTGGAGAGATCCTTGTCAAAATGGGCATTTTGTCTGAAGAAGATATTATTGCCGCACTGGGTGCGCAGCTAAAAATTCCGCACTCGACCCATGAAAATAAATTACTGCATCCGGCCACCGATCAAAATCTTGACAAGCTGATCTCTCATGATTTTGCAAAAACCAATCTCGTGCTGCCCATTTCCCGAAAGGGCAATGTCCTTACATGCGCTGTCTCCGACCCATTGGACCTCCTGATGACCGATAATTTAAAAATGGTCACCGGATGCGAAATCAATTTTATCATTGCGACGCGTAAGGATCTGATCGCCGCCATTCAAAATTTTTATACAATTGCCCGGTCGCAAATCGTGAACGAGGCGATTGCCGCTGAACAATCGGAGGAAACACACAACAATAAAACACCTGATCCAGTTGCTGCCGGTAGTAATCGTCCTGGTGAATCGATCCTGAAAAAACCGCAGGCGATCGAAAAGGCAGAAGAGGCCCCGGTGATTAAATTGGTCGACCTGATCATCCGTCAAGCCATTGAACAGCGCGTCAGTGATATTCATATTGAACCCTTCAAAGACCGTGTGAGCCTTCGCTATCGCATTGATGGATCCCTGTACCAAATTCCGCCGCCATCCAAATCACTGATCTTGGCCATTGTGTCACGCCTCAAAATTTTATCACGCCTGGATATCGCGGAAAAACGCCTTCCGCAAGACGGGGCCATCAGTTTTAAATTGGATGAGCGGCAGGTGGATATTCGTATTTCGACGATCCCAACGGTGTGGGGGGAAAAAGTCGTTATGCGTATCCTGGATAAAGAAGCGGTCAAATTGGAACTCTCCAATCTGGGATTTTCTCCAACGCAACTGGAACAGATCCAAAAGGCCCTGAAAAAGCCCTATGGATTGTTTTTCGTTACCGGACCGACCGGCAGCGGAAAATCCACCACACTGTATTCCGCACTCAGCGAAACCATTGATCCCAAAAAAAATGTGATGACCGCGGAAGATCCTGTCGAATTTAAACTCGAGGGAATCAACCAGGTCCAAGTCAAACCGGATATCGGACTGACCTTCGCTTCAGCGCTGCGATCATTTCTGCGTCAAGACCCGGATGTCATTATGGTTGGAGAGGTCCGCGACCTTGAAACCGCCCAAATCTGCGTGCGTGCGGCCCTGACGGGGCATTTTGTATTAAGCACATTACACACCAACGATGCAGCCTCAGCGATTTCACGCTTAATTGACATCGGCGTAGAGCCCTATCTAATCACACCATCTCTGGTCTGTGTGCTGGCCCAGCGCCTCGCACGACGCCTCTGCCAAAAATGCAAAGAAGCCATCGAACCGAATCCTGATCTTTTCGGTGGCATGAAATTTAAAAGCGATCTCATTTATAAGGCCGTGGGCTGTGAAGAATGCAACCACATCGGCTACAAAGGCCGAGTTGTCATCACCGAAACCATGCTGATCAATGATGAGATACGCGAAATGATTTCCAAAAATGCAAGCTATTCCGAAATCCTTGCCGCAGCGCGTAAAAACGGCATGGACACACTGTTCGAAGATGGAATCAAAAAAGTCGAGGCGGGGATCACCAGTTTTGATGAGATCGCGAGCGTGACATCGCTATAACAGTCAACCGACACCGGCGCATTCACGAGCTGAACGCCTAAACACGACAATGCCGACATTTAAATATACCGCAAAAAATTCTACAGGGCAGGATGTCATCAAAGAGGTAGACTCCTTTTCCAGAGAATCGCTGATTCAAAACCTTCAA
>CAZBHY010000044.1:0-10050 GCA_964491705.1 uncultured Planctomycetales bacterium | reverse complement strand
CAGGAAGGGTCTTCAAACGCTCCACCTGGTGCTCCGCCGGCTTGACCCTGACATTATCTGTCATCACGTCAATACTCGCCTGACTCTTTTCCTTGACGGACCAAAACCATCCACGCGGATCCCACGCCTTGGCCCAAGGATATTCTGCGATCAATGATTCAAACGCCGCAATCGCCTCTTCCGTCCGTCCATATTTCATGAATGCCTCTGCCCGTGCAAAGAGCACTGTTCCCACATCATTTAATACACTGTATTCTTCCTGCTGCGTCGTTGCTGGAAATCCTGTTAATGGCTCTTGCAGCGCTTTGGCCTGTTCTCCATAGATCGCCAAACACTCATCGACCAAGACATTCAATGCCTCAATATCCCCTTGGGCATTCAAGGCCCAGGCCTGGCGCACAAAATCAGACGAAGGGCGCTGATGCTCAGAAGTATCCTCCGCTTCCGTCGTGTCAACCGACTTCCCCTCAACCGCGACGCTATTCACGGCTTCCTCAGCAAGATTCTCCTGACCGAAACAAACGCATGAATAGGCACAGAAAAAAATGCCCATAACAAAATAAAAACATTTCTTTTTCACGGCGACTCCTTTTTAATAATCCCTCTAACCTTTGACCGCCCCAGCAGCCAACCCTTTCACAATATGTTTTTGCATCACTAAATAAACACCGATAATTGGTACTGTAGCGAGCGTCAACCCCGCCATCAATAACGGATACTCAACATTATGGACATTGGCAAATGCCATGACGCCTCTTTGTAAAGGCATGATCGTGGATCGACCAGGAATGTCGTTTAACAGCAACATCGCCAGGATATACTCATTCCAGACGTTCAGCACATTAAAAATCACCACCACCGCAATGGCTGGACGGGCCAACGGCATAGCGACATGACGCCATAACCCCATTTTATTACATCCATCAATGCGCGCGACATCTTCTAAATCCTGCGGCATCTGATCAAAAAAAGTTTTCAGCAAAATAATGCTCACCGAAAGACCAACATTAATCATGCAGATAATATACCCCAACTGACGCATCCATGGATGCGGAGCATTGATGAACCCTAATTTTGTCATGAGGACTGTCAACGGAACAAAGCTCCCTGGCAGCGGAATCATCATGGCCAAAATAAACATCCAATAAAATAATCGCCGCCCAGGAAATTCCAACCTGGAAAAAGCATAGGCGGCCCAAGAGGCAAGAACAACAATGCCAACCACAACGGCCGTTGTATAAATCATGCTATTGAGAAAATACAGCCCGAACTGCCCTTCCGTCCAAGCCCGGATATAATTTTCAAAATGCAATACGCCCGGAATCAGATGCTGATCAGTAAAAACAATTTGCTGCGTCATCAAGGAAGCCCGGAGCATCCAGAATAACGGAAAAAGGCAAACCAGCATCGCCATAAACAGCAGGACATGAATCATCGCCCCTTTAAGATTCCGATACGTTCTATGTTTGTTCATGCATGCTCCTGCTTTTTAACGCTGCCTCATCCGGCCTTCACAATATTTCAACCCGATGGATAGCCCGACCAGGATCGCTCCAAAGGTGACTCCCATCGCACACGCATACCCATATTGTTTGGTCTCCAGCATCGCCGATAAAATCCTCGTCACCGGCACTGTGGTATGATAGACGGGTCCTTCATTGGTCATCGACAATACCAAAACAAAGGCCTGCATCGATCCTAAAATTGTCAAAATAAAAACAACAACGATCACCGGAAGCATCACCGGAACGGTCACATTCCAAAACGTTTTCCAGGAATTTGCCCCATCCGCCCAAGCCGCTTCATAAAGCTGATGATCAATCATCTGAAGACCCGCCAAAAACATAATAAATCCCCAGCCAAACCCTTTCCAGCTATGAACAATCGCAATGCACGTCAACGCTGTTTCCGGATTGGCCAACCAATCTGTCACCCACTGCTGCCAACCAATCGAATACAGCACATGATTCAATAAACCATAATGCTGTCCTGCCTGCATGCCGCCATCGAGAATCCATTTCCACACAAATCCCACGACAACTTCAGATAAAACAGGAGGAATAAAGAACACCACCCGATAAAAGTTCCTTGCCTTGATTTCGCGGTCGCAAGCCAGCGCCAATCCAAAGGCCAGGGCATTTTGAAACACCAGCGCAAACATCGTAATATAAAACGCATGCCCGACAGACTGCCACCAAACCCGATCCACTGCGAGATCTTGAAAATTTTGAAACCAAACCAATGGCCGAGTCCAACCGATCCCATTCCATTCCCGCAGCGCAAGATTAAACGTTTCCCAAAAGGGATAAATATAAAAAACAACAAAAATTCCAACAGCCGGAACGATCAATAGAAAACTGGTCACATGATCTTTCTTCCATCGTATCGCACGAAAAAAATTCTGCATCACACGCGGCATGATCGTTTCCTTTTTGAACACACATCATCACCTACGCCTGGCCCGGTTCAACTGGCGCTCTTTGACCGCTTGAACATCATGGGCCACCTGCTCAGGTGTTTTTTCTCCGATAAGAATGGACTGCAACCCTCGAGCGAATCGCTCTTTCACCAAAGCATCTTCTTCTTCCTCCCAAAGCGTCGGATGCGTCATCTCATCCATCGCCTTGCCAAAATCCATTAACTCAGCCGGCAACGACGCCATGGCATAACGATTGACAGGTAAATTCTGCGTCGCCTCTGATAAAACTCTTTGCTGTTCTTCTTCGGTCAGCCATTTTAAAAATGCAATTGTTTCCTCCTTCTTGGGCGACATCGGATTGACCATAAAAGACGACCCGGCCCCACCCAAAATCTTCATCGGATATTTTTTCGAGATTGCCGGCACCCTCATGACACCATAATCCAAGTCAGGGTTCATCCCGCGATAAACATTCACACACCAAGACCCATTGAATGCAAACGCAGCACGCCCCAATGCAAAATCCTGCTCGGCAAACTTATTCGACTTTGTAATAATTCCAGGCTCTATCACCCCTTGGCGGGCCAATGTCTCAAAAACATGAAAGACCTGAATCCAATCTGCATCCGTATACGGCACCTCACCGCGATATGTCCTCATTATTTTTTCTTCACCCATAATGTTCAATGCATAATTTAACGCAAAATAATCGACCAGCCACAACTCGCTCCAACCGGAAACCAACGGAGTGAAGCCCATACCGCTGATCTTTTGCGCAGCAGATAAAAAGGTATCAAAATCCAACGGAGGCTGCATCACGCCGGCTTGCTCCAAAATTTTCTTGTTATAAACCATCTGAATAGTCGTCACATCCAAAGGCACTCCATAAATGCCTGGATCGACGTGATCAGAGTTCCCCGGATGAAAAATATTAGCGTCCAACGCCTTCTCAAAGAACCGCTCTTTCCACTCCCCGTCATTCTTTTCGAAATGCATTGTAAGATCGGCGACAAATCCATTTTTGATGAACTCCCCGAATACTGATCTTTTGTCTAAAATGCCGAAAACATCTGGAAGGATCTTTGCTTGAGCTGCAGCGATAATCTTCTGGGAATAAATATCTGACGGGGCAAAGAGCTGAAAATGGACCTTCATTCCTGTCTTTTGTTTATATTGTTCAGCAAGCTGAACAAACACCTCGTGACGATCGGCCATCCAATGCCAAACCGTGATCGTATTCGGATCAGACTTTATGTCCCCGCAACCAACCATAAAAACAGCCGCAATAAAAATAAGACACAAAAGGTTCCGCTTGCGCATTAACCACTGCTCCTGTCATAAAAATTTCAGAAACTTTTTAATCGCTGTTATCATCATATTAAACAAAATAATAAAAATTTCCATTAATATGATAATTTAGAAATATAAATAAAATTTTTTATATAAGCTATTCACAAACAATAATTGAAATTTCTAATCCAGCGATACAATCAGATCCGACTCTAGGAATGGCGTGAACAATAAAAAACTATGCTTCTTCTTCAGGTGTAATAAAGCGGAACAGCCGGTGGAGATTCATAAAATTAATCTTATGGAATTCAAGACCAACATCCCACAAGTCCAGTCCTTTGGTTTGAGTCCAAACAACACGCCCATTTAATGTGACCGCCTCTTTCCCGTCAGGAAGATTAACCAAGAGAGAAACGCTGTCATGTAAAAACATCCGCTTGCGGCTTGTCAAGCGCGCGCCTTGAGCCGAGGCATCCCTTAAAAAGACATCCGAGCCATAATCATCCCGAGAATGCTTGAATTTAACAGGAAAGCGGGCAGGAAAACGCTGAAAAAGACGATTTTCTTGTTCCTCAGCTACATTCTCCATATATCATTCACTCCTCAAAATATTGCGTTAAACGCGATTTTGAACCCGCCCTAAGAACTTTAACAAATTTCATTCCCACACGATAATTTTTGCCCTGCTCAATAGGGCAAACCCATCGAACCTCACCTAACATCAATAATGGATCCTGGCCCGGGCTGAGTTCAACTTCCACGGCGATCTTCTCTTTAAGCGGAATCGCTGTTTTTGAAAGAAAGCCCACGCCTCCCCGACTAATATCAATCGTACGGGCCACTTGAAGAAGATTGCCTGCAGATCCATCCACGGGAACCACGCATGTTTGCCGCAAATCTTTTCTATGATTAATTGTTTTCATATGACAATCCACCCCTTGAATCCTATACTTATTTTAATTCTTTTATCATCTTAATCAACCAAAAATTCGTTTATATTAAAATGATAGAATTGTTGATTGCGAAATTTCTTATGGTATATTACTGCCAAATTCAACAGAAAGGAGAATAAACGATGGACCGTTTTGAACAAAATGCCCCAGCCGCACAGGAACGGGATGATCTGCGGCAGCACTACAAAGAGCGCGGATTTCAACAACAATCGCTCAAAGATTATCAGGCCATTCAAAAAATGCAGCTACACCGCAAAAAAATCCGCCTTCCTCGACCTTTGCAATTCATTCTGGCAACACCATTCATTCTCTTGCTCTGCATCGGACTGTTTTTTATTCCATTTATGTTTTATCTCTTTTTCGTCTCGCTTTAATCATCCCATCACAAGGCAGATAAACCCATATATCTAAAAAATATTAGATTTTTTTGCATGCCCCATGAATTTTCTTCTATACTAAAGTAGTAAACTACCAAGCATCAGATGATAAGGACACATCATGAACGGATTTGATATCATTTATGTCAGTGGGCTTTTTATCTTTTTCTGGATCGGCGTTATGCAGGGTTTTTTACGATCTCTCATCGGTCCTCTGTGCCTTGCCTTCTGGAGCATTATCGGCGTCTTAAACTATGACCTCAATAAAAATGTTTTCTTGGCAGTGGCCATTGCTATGATTGGCGGACTGATATCATCATTGATCATTAAATTTTTCTTTTTCATCGGAAAGCAACATGTACACGCACAACACCGCTATTATGTCTTTTGGCCGAGCCGCATCTTGGGCGGAGTATTGCATATGGGTTGGAACGGACTGATCTTTGGCTGTATCGCAGCCGTTCTCTCGATCATGCCAAACAACTTTTTAGGACAACAGACCATACAAAAGACCATCACATCATCCACGACGTATCAAATGTTTTTCACCTATATCGTTGCCCCCTTTCCACCGCTGCATAACATTCAAGCCACATTAACGATCTTGCAGAATCACACCCTTTTGCAGCGCTATCAAGACACCAAAGAATATGCCGCTGTTTTTTCGAATCCAAAAATTCAAGAGCTTCTGAGCAGCCCAGACATCATAGAAAAGCTGCAAACGAAAGATGCTATTTTTCTTCTGAATGACCAGCGGGTCAAACATATCTTAAATGACGCTCGCCTCATGACGAATATCTCAGTCCTCACAAAAATGATCTATCGCGAACAATCCGGATTGGAACAGAAAAAAGAATCTTTTTAACAGCAGACAGACAGATTATTTCCCGATACAAAAATCAGAAAAAATCTGATGGATGAGGTCGTCATCCACATTCCGCCCAGTAATACGATCTAACTGCGCAATGGCCTGCTTAATATGTTCTGTCATAAATTCCAATGCATCTACATCATCCAGGCCACACGCCGCTTCAACATCAGCACGGCATTTCTTAAGGGCATCAATATGCCGAACATTGGACAATAGAATTTCCTGAACATCCATCCGATGGCCACCCAGGACATGCGCGACAATGCCCTCGCGAAGATCATCCATTCCGTCTCCGGTCAATGCCGATACAGATTTTATCGTGATGTCGGGCAAAATCATGCTGACCTGCTCCTCAGTCAACATGTTCGGGCAATCTGTTTTATTCAGGACTGCAATCATCGACCGACTGGCCAACAAGGAAACCAACTGCTCATCTTCGGACGTAAGGGGCATCGATGCATCCAAAACGAACAACACCAAATCTGCGTCATCGATATACAGCCGACTCCGCCGAACAGCCTCAGTCTCAATCTCATCTCTTGGGACAATCATCCCGGCCGTATCGACGATTTGAAACGGAATCCCATTAATCTGAGCGCATTCCTCAATGGCATCTCGCGTTGTCCCGGCGATTTCCGAAACAATGGCCCGTGGATACCGCAACAACGCATTTAATAAAGATGATTTCCCCACATTCGTCCTGCCGCACAAGACAATTTTCATTCCTTCCCGGATGACACGCCCTTGTTCTGCGTTAACCAATAACGCATGGATCTTATGACCAGCCCGTTGCACGCGCGACATCATCTCCGGATCTTTTTTTTCAGTACTGTCATCTGGAAAATTGATCACCGCCTCTGCCTGCACATAGGCATCCATCAAATCCTGACGGATCTCTTCAAGCTGCCGCGTTAAATCCCCTTTCAACTGATGCTCAGAAAGCGTTAGGCCTGTTTCTGTCCGCGCGCGAATGACATCCAGGACAGCTTCCGCCTGAACCAGATCAATCCGCCCGTTTAAAAAAGCCCTCTGGGTAAATTCGCCCGGACCAGCCAACCGCGCCCCGCCTTGCAAACACAATGCCAACACTGCGTTCACCGCAGCGCTGCCGCCGTGGCAACTGAATTCAACAACATCCTCGCAGGTATAACTTTTTGGTGCACGCATCACGACTGCCAAGGCCTCATCGACAACATCCTGTTGTCCATCATCGCGCACGCATACAATATGGCCATAATGCATGACATATGTCGGGAACGCAGACGGCATGATTCCTTTGCGGGCGACAAAAATTTGATCCGCGATACGCAATGCATCTGAGCCGCTTAAACGGACAATGCCGATCCCGCCAATGCCCGCGGGTGTGGAAACCGCTGCAATCGTGTCTCCGATATCATCGTAATGTTTCATCATCGCTCCTCAATGCTCTGCATTCATAAAAATGCTGGCGGACTTCTGCTGCTAAAAAAATTGATCCTGCGGCAAAAATCATCGTCTCCCCCGCAGCCTTACGCACAGCCATCTCAACAGCCTCCGCCGAATCAACCGCCCGTAAAATTTCAACTCCATGTTTCAGAAATATTTGATCAATCTCCTCGCCGTCTAATAACCCGGCACGGCGATGTTTTGATCGTGTGAAAACAACCGTTTGCGCAACCGCTGCAAAATTTTCAGCGACGCCGCTCCAGTCCTTATCCCCGCTCATTCCAAAAATCAGAATCACTGCTCTCCCGGGAAAATGTTGACACAATGAATCTGCAGCCAAACGGCTCGACTCAATCGTATGTGCCCCATCTACCACCACCAGCGGATCGTTACACACAACCTCCATCCGTGCCGGCCAGACCGCATGCGCAACCGCTTCTTCAACCGCGCTTTTGTCGACGAAAAAGCCTGAACGATTCAGCGCGCCAATCAGTCCAACCGCCACGGCCGTGTTCATCGCCTGAAAATTTCCAAGCATCTGCGACCGAAACGCATAACGGCCCTCCGCGCAAGCAACCGAAAAGTTCAATCCATGGTCTGCGTACACCACATCGCTGACCACAATCTCATCGCCAACACACACAACCGGAACGCCACAATCACGACAATGATTCAACACCGCCGTTTTGGCCTGTGCAGGCTGCTCTGCTAATACAATCTGACGACATCCCGGTTTAATGATGCCCGCTTTCTCTAAGGCAATCTTCGACAATGTGTTCCCTAAAATATGCGTGTGTTCCAAATCAATCCGCGTAATACCACAGGCCAGAGGGTGCACCACATTGGTCGAATCCAAACGGCCGCCCAACCCCGTTTCCAACACCACGATATCTGTTTTCTGTTGATCAAAATATAAAAACGCCAAGGCGGTCAAACATTCAAAATATGTAACGGCATATTGCGGATCCGAGGTGATTATCTTATGCAAGCTGCTAAGAAGACTGGCGAATTTCTGTTTGGAAATGCACCCAGCAAAAGGATCGAAAGAACGCTCCGGAAGGGAGTCTGATAAAACACGCACACGCTCGCGCACATCATATAAATGGGGTGACGTATAAAGCCCCACACGATAACCCGCAGCCTTAAGCATCTGTGCTGTTAAGACTGCGGTTGAACCTTTCCCCTTACTGCCAGCAATATGAACGCATGTCAGCCGCGTGTGAGGGTCGCCGATCAGCGAAAGAAATCGCCGGAAACGATCCAGAGAAAAATCCTTTTGAGTCAGGTGCGGCAATGTCAACTCAAAATTCGTTAACGACTCTAAAAAGGCCAGGCTTGATTGATAGTCCATTGTCTAATGCTTAAAATGGCGACAACCGGTCATCACCATCGCCATCTTACATTTATCCGCCAGGGCGATCACATCATCATCGGCAACAGAACCTCCCGTTTGAATAATCGCCTTGATCCCGGCTTTGGCCGCGGCCTGCACATTGTCAACATGCGGTAAAAACGCATCAGAAACCATCACGGCGCCGTTTGCCTCACGTCCAGCCTTATCAATCGCAATCTTCAAACTGCCAATGCGGCTGGTCTGCCCGCATCCAATGCCCACCACGCGCCGGCCCTTACCCAGGACAATCGCATTCGAACGGATATACTTGACCACGCTCCAACCAAACAACATGGACTCCATTTGACCAGCGGTCGGTTTCTTTTTCGTTGCCGTCTTTAAATCTTTCAAAACAACCTTTTTCTCATCCTTCTGCTGCAACAAAATTCCACCATCCACCTGCTTCATAACATAATCCATGCAATCCGCATCCGTCAGTTTTAAGGCAATGACGCGCAGGTTTTTCTTTTCCCGCAGCACCTTAAGCGCAGCCCGATCAAACGCCGGTGCAATCACGCATTCCATAAACCCGCTTTTGGCAATCAACTCCGCAGTTTCGCCATCGACCTTTTTATTCAACCCAATAATACCGCCAAATGCCGACACAGGATCGCACCGATGCGCGTCCTTATACGCCACCGCCAAACGATCAGCCACCGCAACGCCCGTCGGGTTATTGTGTTTTATAATCACCGCGGCAGGCTCTCTAAAACTCCGTACAACCTCATAAGCGGCATGCAAATCCAATAAATTATTAAAGGATAATTCTTTACCGTTAAGTTGTTTGCCTTTGGCCAGGCCAGTCGGCTTCTTGCCATCATATCGGTAAAACGCCGCGGCTTGGTGCGGATTTTCGCCATAACGCAAATCCCTGTCTTTCACAAAGCGCATCTCAATCTCCTGCGGCAAACCCGAAAATCCCTGCGTGCTTTTCAACCCTTTTAAAAATTGAAAAATCACCTGGTCATACCGTGCCGTATGGCCGAATGTCTCCAGGGCAAGGCCCATCAATACCGTATCTGGCAACATCCCACTGTTTTCCTGAAGATCCTTAAGGATTTCCCCATAACGATCAGGGTTGCAAACCACCGCAACATTGCGAAAATTTTTTGCTGCGGCGCGCAACATCGTTGGCCCGCCAATATCAATATTCTCAATCGCGTCTTCAAAGACAACATTCTTACGCGACACCACTTTCTCAAACGGATACAGATTCACCACCACCATATCAATCATCCCGATCCCGTGTTCTTGCGCCTGCCGCATGTGCTCACCATTCTCCCGAAGCGCGAGAAGACCGCCATGAATTTTCGGATGCAGCG
>CAZBHY010000043.1:0-10150 GCA_964491705.1 uncultured Planctomycetales bacterium | reverse complement strand
GTTCCGATACAACGGCGACGTTGGAGAGCTCAGTGAAATACGCTTGATGGGAGGATATGAGCTGCCTGTGGATAATCAGCGGCTGATTGTGATGCCTTACGCGGGATTTGGATTCCGTTATCTTTTGGATGACAACGGCGGGGCCCAGACCACTACAGGTCATTTAACATACGATCGGGAGTCGCATTATTTTTATGCCCCTCTGGGAATTGAAGCGCGGAAATTTTATCATCGCGGATGGTCTCTTCGGTTGGCCGCTGAATATGATTGGTTTATCACGGGACGGCAAAAGAGTCATCTACCATCGGCCGGCACAATAGTCAACAATCAGCCCACTGGCTCAGGAATGCGCGCATCGTTGCGTTTGGCCAAAGAGATTGACGCCATGGAATTTTTTGTAGAGCCGTTTGCACGGTATTGGCATATTTCTGATTCGGATGTCAGTGGTGGAGGGTATGAACCGCGCAATACCACGGAAGAATATGGGGCCCGGATCGGCATGCGGTTTTAATGCGCTTGAATTTTTCAAAGATAATCCAGTGAGTCTTGTGTCATCGTTGTGCGATCTTTAATCCTATAGTTTTTCAAATCGTTGTATTTCTTATCGAAGGAGATGTATGGACGAGATGTATACGCGCAAGATAGCGGCGGAGCTGTCCTTGCCTGGGAGAGGTGTTGCCGCGGTTGTGGAACTCCTGGATGGCGGCAGCAGTGTGCCGTTTATTGCGCGCTACCGCAAAGAGGCCACGGGCAGTTTGGATGAGGTGGCCATTACGTCGATCCGTGATCGGATCAATCAACTGCGTGAATTGGACAAACGTCGTGACGCGATTTTAAAATCTTTGGTCGATCAGAAGAAGCTGACGGATGAATTGAAAGAAAAAATCATGGCCGCGGAGATGATGAGTGTTCTGGAGGACGTCTATCTGCCGTATCGGCCGAAACGCCGGACGCGGGCAACGGTTGCGAAAGAAAAAGGATTGGAGCCGTTGGCGCAGAAGATTTTTGAGCAGGGGGATTTTGATCTTTTTGAAGAGGGGGCGCGCTATATTGATGAAGAGAAGAAGGTGAATAATGCCGAAGATGCCTTGGCCGGAGCGCGCGATATTATTGCGGAATGGATCAATGAGAACGCGGATATCCGCGCAAAGATCAGGGATTTATTTTTTCAAAAAGGACAGTTTGTTTCCAAGGTCGTACGCGGCAAGGAAACCGAGGCCGCAAAATACCGGGATTATTTTGATTGGCAGGAGCCTGTGGGCACGGTGCCGTCTCATCGGATGCTCGCGGTACGCCGCGGGGAAAAAGAATCATTGCTGATGCTGCGCGTCACAGCGCCAGAGACGGCTGCTCTAATGATTTTAGAAGAGGCCTTGATTCGGGCAGGCAATGCCGCTGCGCAACAGGTGCGTATGGCCGCTGAGGATTCCTATAAGCGTCTGCTGTCTTTATCCATGGAGACAGAGGTCCGGGTGGCCGCCAAGGCTCAAGCCGACCAAGATGCGGTCAACGTTTTTAAAACCAATCTACATCAGTTGTTAATGGCGCCGCCCCTGGGGCATCATCGGGTGATGGCCATTGATCCGGGATTCCGCACGGGATGCAAGGTGGTGTGTTTGGATGAAAATGGGAAATTTTTGATCAATGAAACAATTTATCCGTCGGGTTCCGCCTTCCAAGAAGATCAGGCGCGGCGTTTGGTCAAGGATCTCTGCGATCGATTTAAGATCCAGTTTATTGCCATCGGCAACGGGACTGCTGGCCGGGAGACTGAGGATTTTATCCGGGGCGTCGGGTTGGCCGATGATATTCATATTTTGGTCGTCAATGAAAGCGGCGCGTCAATTTATTCGGCATCGGATGTGGCGCGCGAAGAGTTTCCAGAGTTTGATGTCACGGTACGCGGCGCGATTTCCATTGGGCGCCGATTGATGGATCCATTGGCAGAGCTTGTGAAAATTGATCCCAAGTCCATTGGCGTTGGTCAATATCAGCATGATGTGGATCAGGCATTGTTGCGTCGGTCGCTGGATGACACGGTCATCAGCTGTGTCAACCAGGTCGGTGTTGAGTTGAATACCGCAAGCCGTCAATTGTTGACGTATGTGTCTGGCCTGGGTCCAACGCGCGCTCAGGCAATCATTGATCACCGTGAGCAGAATGGCCGATTTTCAAGCCGGGAAGATCTTTTGAATGTGTCGGGTTTGGGACCCAAGGCGATTGAGCAGGCGGCAGGATTTTTACGCATTCGGGATGGAGCGAATCCTTTGGATGCCAGTGCGGTGCATCCGGAATCGTACGGGATTGTGGGTCGTATGGCCACGGATATGAATTGTTCGGTCTCTCAACTCATGCACAATGATGCGATGCGCCAGCGCATTGATCTGACGCATTATATTACGGAAGCAGTCGGTCTGCCGACTCTGGAAGATATTCTTCAGGAATTAACCAAGCCCGGACGGGATCCACGCCGGACGTTTGAGATCATTAAATTTAAGGATGGTGTCACCAAGCCCGAAGATCTTAAGCCGGGCATGAAACTCACGGGTGTTGTGACCAATGTCACCAATTTCGGGGCATTCGTGGATGTGGGCGTTCATCTGGATGGACTGGTTCACATTAGCCAGTTATCCGATAAATATATTAAAGATGCCAATGATGTCGTGCGGGTTCAGCAGGCCGTAGAGGTGACCGTGCTTGAGGTCGATTTGGTGCGTGGCCGTATTGCGCTATCGATGAAAAAAGATTTGCGGGAGTGGTTTGGGAAATGATAACCGATGGCGAAAAAGCGTTCTGGAAATTTTTTCCGGGCGGCTGGTCATGGCATTTTCCGTCGGAAAAATATTTTGTTCTCTGCTTTGAAAAGGCGTTTTTTGTGTTACAATAACAGTCATATATAGGTGTTACTGCAGATCATCACGCGCATGTTTTTTTGTCCGAGAAACGATGCGCAATTGAATAAGGACATGTCATGGCGTACCTTGTTTTAGCCCGCAAATACCGGCCAGACAATTTTGATCAGGTGGTCGGACAACGGCATATTACCGATATTTTGAAAAATGCGATTCTTTCGGATCGGGTGGGGCAGGCCTATCTGTTTTGCGGGCCGCGTGGCATTGGAAAAACGACGTGCGCCCGTATTTTTGCCAAGGCCTTGAATTGTGACACTGGTGTAACAGCGACACCGTGCGGTCAATGCTCGGCCTGTGTTTCCATCACGCAGGGCAACAGTTTTGATGTTTTAGAGATCGATGGGGCGTCCAATCGCGGCATTGATGAGATCCGCACGATTCGCGAAAATGTCAAGTTCGCTCCGGGTTATGGGCGCTATAAGATTTACATTGTTGATGAAGTGCATATGTTGACCACCGAGGCCTTTAATGCATTGCTCAAGACCTTGGAAGAGCCTCCCGAACACGTCAAATTTATTTTTGCCACTACAGATCCGAATAAATTGCCCTCGACGATTATCTCGCGTTGTCAGAGGTTTGATTTTAAGCGGATTGCATTTAAAGAGCTGTGCGAATCACTCAAAGATATTGCGGAGCGTGAGGGCATCCGTGTCAGTCAGGATGCGATTTACGCCATGGTCAAGGCATCGGGTGGAAGTTTCCGTGATGCGCTGAGTATTCTGGATCAGGTCGGATCGCTGACGGAAAAGCAGGTCGATGGCCACGATGTCTACGAGATGCTGGGCCTTGTTGAGTGGAATATGATTTTTCAGCTCACCGCTGCGCTGGGACGCGGTGATTGCGCGCAGGCCTTGGTTATTTTTGACAGCATTATTGATCGTGGCAAGGATGTCAAGCAACTGGGCAAGGATCTGATTGAGCATTTTCGGAACTTGATGGTGATCAAATTGGCGGGATCGTCGGTTGATAAGATTCGTGAAATGGGCCGGCTCATCGATTACCCGGGGGAAATTAAGGATTTGCTTTTACAGCAGTCCCAGACATGGACCTTGAGGGAAATATTAGCTGCGGTGGATATTTTTATTGAAGCGCAGGATACGGCCCGTGTGACTGAGTTTGAGCGTTTGCCCATGGAGATCGCATTTGCCAAATTGGCGCTCGCGTTGCATCGTACTCCGGTGGATGGTGAACCGGAATGTGCTGAGAAAACATCTAGAGGAGGCAGAGAACCAACCAGTTCTGATAGCGTGCCATCCAGTCGGGATCAGGGGTATAGCCCAGCCAGTATGATTCGTAATAAAAAAGGTCAGGTCAACGCGTCGGGCAATACGGCGGAATCTGACCATGATGATGAGGAGATTGAGCCGATGGGAGATGCAGCGGTGCCCGTGGGAATGCACGCCCCATCATGTCCCGAGACGATTGACCTTGAGTTTATCCGAACAGCGTGGCCTGCCATGACGCATGCGGTTTCGCGAGAACGGATGTCGCTGGCAACATATTTGCAGGAGGCGGTTCCGTCTGTGTGGGATGGCGACCGTTTGGAGGTCGCTTTTTTACCTGAGAATGCATTTTTTAAGGAATGTCTGGAGGGCGGGGATAATACCAGGACTGTTGAACGTATTTTTACACATTATTTAAAGCAACCGGTGATGGTCAAATATACGCTCAGTGATCAGGCTGCGGTGGTCATTGGCGAAAAAGATATTTCTGTGGTCAAAGATGTGCTGGATACCTTTGGCGGTGAGATTGTCAATCGTTGGCATAATGCGTGACACAGCGTGATATTTTAAAAAACGTTATCGTGATGCATGAAGAGGGGATGATTAACGCATGGCGTATCCAAAAGTTGTTGAACAGGTGATTGAGCAGTTTACGCGTCTGCCGGGTATCGGTCGTCGCAGCGCCGAGCGGATTGTGTTTTGGCTGATGAACCGCCCTGTGGATGACGCGCGCATTTTTGTTGAATCGGTCATTCGCCTGAAAGAGCAGATGCATTTTTGTCCAGAGTGCAGCAATCTGACCGATGAACCGCTGTGCTCGATTTGCAATGATGATCAAAGAGATCGCACGTTGTTGTGCATTGTGGAGAGCCCAAAAGATCTGATGGCCATTGAACGCACGGGCGTATATAAGGGCATGTATCATGTTTTATTAGGCGCGATGTCGCCATCCGAAGGCCGCGGGCCAGAGGATATTGCGCTGGAGCCGCTCAAGCAGCGAATGATGCGTCTTGGGACGCGCGAGGTCGTCATTGCCACTGATCCTGATACAGAAGGAGAAATGACAGCCCTGTATGTGATTTCTGAACTTCGGCCATTGGGTGTCAAATTGTCGCGCATTGGCATGGGGCTGCCGATGGGGAGTTCTGTGGAGTATGTGGATCATTCCACACTGATGATGTCCATGAACGCGCGAAGAGAAATCGGTGTGAATTAGGCCATTGCAGGGTGGTATCGTCTGACGTGGGTGTGCGGCGTTTTTCATATTGACAACCTTTGAGTTTTGGTTATAATTTTGAATCTAACGCGTTGGGCAATGATAAAAATACACATTTCTGTAATCGCGTGTATCAGAGTTGCTCATCTTGTTCGATCTGGATGTATTGTTCTTTAAAAATTTATTCTCCTGCAACCGAGGACGAAATGTCCGAGGAAGTGGTTGAGCCAACCGGCGAAACCATAGCTCATCATGGTCAAGCGGGAGAAATTGTTCTTTAAGAGGTCATTTCCTGCGACCGAGGACGAAATGTCCGAGGAAGTGGTTGAGCCAACCGGCGAAACCATAGCTCATCATGGTCAAGCGGGAGAAATTGTTCTTTCATATATTATTCCCCTGTAGCTCAGTTGGTAGAGCGAGCGACTGTTCACGAAGTTAGCAGCCTCTAGCGGAAACGCTGGAGTGACAAGCGGGCTAAGTCAGGGAAATCCTGAGACAAGCTGAGGTCGACCGAAAGGGAGGCCTGAGCGAATCCGCAGGACAATCCTGAGCTAGCATTTGTGGCTTTGTTAATCAAAGGGCGACCGAATTCTCAAAGGAAGAGGGCGTCCTGAGACGCAAAGCGACGAAGGGCAAGTGCAGAGACTTTACACCCGCCGCCTTAATTGTTGCAGTTTTAAAGCGAAATGGCGAAGAGAAAGTCCGACTCTTCAGGTAACTGAAGTCAGATCGTAACCACTATGTCCGAGGTTCGAGTCCTCGCGGGGGAGTTATATAAAAAAAGAGTCACCCTTTGGGTGGCTCTTTTTTGTATATCCGCCCCTTGCGTCACTTGTACCTAGCGAGCGAAGCGAGCAGTTCTGACCGCAGTCTTTGCGCGCCGATTAGCGCAAAGACAAGGAAATGGTGCCGAATTAGCGAGAGGCACCGGAGTCCTCGCGACCGAGCATGGCGAGGGAGTGTCCACTGGCCAGAAGGCCATGACTGGGGGAGTTAATTCAACCCAGACCCGCCAAGAAGTTTTGTTTTTATTGCGGCAACATCTTTCTAATGTATAATAAAAATCATGAAAAATGTTTATATTATTGGCGGACCAAATGGTTCAGGTAAGACAACATTCGCAAGAACGTTTTTGCCTGAATATGCGGAATGTGACAGATTTATTAATGCTGACCTTATTGCTGAAGGGTTATCTCCATTTTCTCCTCAGCAAGTTGCAATAAAGTCTGGAAAACTTGTTTTGGAGCAGGTTAAAGAATATTCACACAATGGCGTTGATTTTGGTTTTGAAACAACGATGGCTGGTGTTACATACTTGAAGTATCTTAAGCAGTTAAAGAAAAAAGGATATAGAATACACATATATTTTTTATGGATACCTAGCGCCCAGCTTGCCATTGCCCGTGTTAAAGATCGGGTATCTCAGGGCGGGCACAATGTGCCAATACAGGATGTGAAGCGCAGGTTTGAGCGAAGTATAAATAATTTTTTTAAAAATTATATGCTATTGGCAGATCAATGGATGTTGTTTAATAACGAACAGTCTAAACCGAAGATTATCGCTCGAAAACAAAATTTACACATAGACATATTTGATCAGACGTTATTTGATAAAATTAATAAGAAAGTTGGAGTTGACTTATGATAAAGCAAATGACCATTCAAGATAAAGCTGAAGCAGCTATGAAAAAAGCGGTGAAAAAGGTCGTTGAAGAGCATAAAAAAATCGGCAGGCCGCTTGCAGTTTGGGAAAATGGCCGGGTTAAGAAAGTTCATGTCAAATAAGCAGATTTAGTATTTAACCACTTGCGGAACTTGTCCACTTGGGGAAGTTATATAAAAAACGGGCGCCATTTGGCGTCCGTTTTTGTATATAGTGTCTGTGATACGAAGAACCTATCGTTAGACAGGTTCGCCTGTGCCCCGAAGGGGTAAGTCCTCGCGACCGAGCATGGGGAGGGAGCGTCCAATGGCCAAAAGGCCATGACCGGGGGAGTTTTTAAATGAAGAAAGGCACTGAAGGGTGTTTTTTTATTTATGGGAAGAATTTTGTCAGGATTATCAGGATTTCTTTTTCGATGGATCGCAGACAACGGTCGGCCGTTGTTATATGATCATGGTTGATGGAGTTCCGATTGGTCACATCAATTATCATACTGTCTATTCCCATTATCAACATACCGAGTTGGATGTTTGGATGAAGGATGAAAAAACTGCGGCAAAGGATATGGTTCCGACGCATTGATCGCCCTTTGTGATGATTTATTTCAGGAATTTGGAATTCAAGAGTTTGTTATCCGTCCATCATGCCAAAATCATTGTTCAATTCGCGCCTACCAAAAAGCTGGATTTCAGCCAACAGAATGCCGTTTAGAGGAACAAATACTAAAATATTCTGTCCCGGATTCCCTTGATTGCATCGTGATGCTGAAACGCGTCAAAGGGAAATAGCGTCTAGATGCAAAACTCATTGAAGTGCAAAGATCGATTGATCCGTCTATAAAAAAATTGGGTGGGATTTTCTGCTAGCCGTGAGAGTTCACGGATTGCCATTGATTGATAAGATTTTGATTCTTCTGATGGGCGCAATAATTTATCAGATTGTTATTGATCTTCCCATAATTTAATTAAAAATAAAAGTAATGAATAATACGCACGTCGTGATTACTGGGATCGGCGTTGTTGCGGTGAATCAATATTTCTTTTTAACATCAAAAATTTAAACAGGAGGAATGGGTTTGAATCATCAGCCAAAAAGAGATTATCCATTCTTAATTGAATTTGATCGAGAAGTACAGGCGTATAAAAATTTTCTTATGACTATTTCTGAGCAGAGTGATGTTAAAGCAGCGGAGGATGTCTTTTTCAAAAGAACAAAAGAAATATTGTTATCCGCAGATGTCTATTCAGCTAAGTGTTTAAATGGGAAACACGTTAAAATTTTAAAAGAATATTTCAGGGAAGCTCTTCTCCCTTTAGCTCAAAAGAGCGTGATTGTGAAACGGGGCTATGAAAAACCCAGAGGCTACCCCGGTGATTATGCGACTTTGGAAATGATATATGATAACAAAGATGTGTCGACCTGTATTTTAGGACGACTTTTTGATCGGTATTTGCTGAGGGATTCTTATGTGACTGCTGTTCGGAATCGTAAAGAAAAGATGAAGGAATTATTACGGGATGCGCTCATCATGCATCCGAAAGCGCAAGGTTGCAGAATTTTAAACATAGCGTCTGGAGGAGCCAGGGATATTAGGGAATTTCTTATTGAGAATGAAACGATCGTAAAAAATAAAAAAGTAGAGTTTGTTTTTGTTGATCAAGATGATGATGCTCTGACTTTTTCCAAAAAACAGATTGATTCGATCAGGTCAGATGTTCATATCCAGTATGTCAATGAAAACATCTCAGGTTTTTTTTCAGATCCGAAGAAATTTAAAAATATTCTTGGCGAGTTTGATGTAATTTACAGCATCGGGTTGATTGATTATATTCCGGATGCCCTACTTGAAAAGCTTATTGTTTTCTGTTTTGAGATGCTCGTGCCAGGGGGGAAGCTGTTTTTGGCAGTTAAGAACACGGCAATTTTTAAATCTCTTGCCTCTGATTGGTTTTGTGATTGGGATTTTTATTTACGAGATCAAAAAAAGCTTATCTCTCTTTTTAATCAAGGATTGGGTCATCGGAATTTTCGTATAGATCCCATCAATGGAAAAGATGAGCATATTTCATTTGTTATGATTGAGAGCCTATGATTTTTTATATTTTTCATTTAATCGCCTCAATTTTTATCTTTTTTTTTGGATTTTTGGTGTATTCAAAAAATGTTCATGAAAAGAAAAGTATTGTTTTTTTCTTTTTCAGTCTCGCGATTTCCTGCTGGCTTTTTTCTTCTTTCCTATCATATATAAGCACTTCGATTAATGATAAAGTCTTTTGGTTTAAGATAAGTTATGCGGGTATTATTTTCATTTCTGTTGTTTTTTTCCACTTTGTTAGTACTGTTATTTTTAAGAAATATGATTTTGTTCTTTTGAGAATAGGATATGTGTTTGCGGGAATCTTTCTGTGCCTTTTAATTTCGGACCATTTGATTTCCGGGTTATATCATTATCGATGGGGCCATTATCCCAGGGCGAATGCATTTTTTCATGTTCCTTTTCTGGTATTTTTTATTTCTTTTTTTATGATTGCATTATTCCGTTTGGCATTCAGTATTTTTAAGAAGCACAAAAATTTCACTGCCTTGGAGTGGGTTCGCTTAAAGTATCTTTGTCTGGGCGGTTTTTTAGGAACATTTGGCTCAATTGATTTTTTTCCAAATTATGGGTTGCCAATTTACCCTGCTGGATTTGTTTTTATGTTAATTTTATATATCGTTTTTGGCTATGCGACATACAAATTCAATTTGCTTGATATAAAGGTTGCAGCAGCTAGAACGATAATTTTTTTGTTTATATATGCAATTGTTTTAGGCGCCCCTTTCTTTCTTGGGTATAAATACGATCTTTGGCGGGATGCAGTTTGGTTGATGCTGTTTTTAGCCACTGCCGGGCCGTTTCTCTATATTTTTCTTCAGCGCAAGGCGGAAGAAGCGCTTCTACAGGAAGAGCATCGTATTCAGGATCTGTTGAGTCAGGCATCGATCGGTATGCGGTCGGTGCGCAACCTGCCTAAACTTTTGGAATTGATCGTTCATATTTTAAGCAAAAGCCTGGGGCTGGATACCGCGGCGGTTTATTTAAGGGATCCAGCCAGTGGAGCGTATGTGATGAAGGCGCCGTTAAATGATCCGGCAT
>CAZBHY010000042.1:562-10255 GCA_964491705.1 uncultured Planctomycetales bacterium | reverse complement strand
TATCATCAACCACTAGAATATTCTTCAACTGAACTACCTCAACCATATCGCACCTCATATTATTTAACATAAGTTCGAATTTTTTCCTTCAACTCTTCCACATCAAACGGCTTGGGAAGATAATCATTCATCCCCACCGTGATGCAACGCTCTTTTTCTTCTTGAACCTCTGCGGCGGTCAAGGCCACGATCGGAAGGCTCAACTTTAACTCATTGCGGATAATTTCTGTCGCTTCAATACCGCCCATCACCGGCATTTGAAGATCCATAAAACAAATATCATATGTCATGCGTTGCAGATATTCAATCGCCTCCCGGCCATGGGACGCGTAATCACAATAACACCCCAGGTCTTCAAAATGGACACGCAAAAGTTCTTGATTGGGAACACTGTCTTCGACAACGAGAATTTTTATCCGTTTAAAGAAAATCCGATTTTTTTCCTCGTCGGCAGCATTAACGACTTTCTCCGGAAGCTTGCCATCGGATGAAAGTTGCTTCATCACCATAATAAATTCTTTTAAAATAATCGGCGTAAAAAGAATACCATCAAAAATTTGCGCATCCGCCTTGGAAAGTTTCTCAAGAAATTTGATGTCCGATGAAATCGCGACCAATTTTGACAAACGGAAAACATCTTGATTGCGAATATCGTGGGCAAATACCAGGGCCTGCTCTGGCTGAAAGAGCACATCCATAAATATCACGTCCGGTGGTCGATTCAATGATGTGAGTACTTCCCGGGCATGTTTAATATTGCGACAAACCGACAACGGAGTGACTGCCAGATGTTCAAACACATATTCGAACATCTTGATGCTCTGCTCAAATGGCGTCATCACAAGAATTTTTTCTGAACCAGCATATGTCATCGGTTCCAGTGCAGCGATTTGATCATCGCTGGTTTTTTGAAATTGGATCACAAAATTAAATTCACTGCCTGATCCCAATTCGGAATCAATCCAGATGCTGCCGCCCATTGCATCCACAAATGCCTTACATAATGCCAGACCTAAGCCAGTTCCTCCATACAAACGGGTGGTGGAAACATCGGCCTGCGTGAACGAATCGAAAATGCAATTTTTGCGATCATCCGGAATCCCGATACCAGAATCTTTCACCTTAAAATGCAGCGCTGGCTGGTTGGATTTTCCACGCTGCCGGCTCAAACGGACGGACAACCCAATTTCTCCATGCTCCGTGAACTTAATAGCGTTATCCAACAAATTAATAAAAATCTGTTTGAGGCGTGTTGGATCACCCATCAAATCAATGGGCACATCCGCAGCAATATCAAGATAAAGATTGATCGGCTTACGATCCAATCGTGCGCGGATAATTTGAAAAACATTTTCTACGATCTCACGCAAATTAAATGGAATTGTTTCCAAACGCAATTTACCCGCCTCAACCTTGGAAAAATCCAGAATATTATTGACAATTTCCAATAACATTCGGCCGCTGACAATGATTGTGTTCAGATGGTCCCTCAGCCTGCTGTTCTCCGGAACATCTTCTTTGATTAAATCCGTAAAACCCAGAATCGCGTTAATCAATGTCCGGATTTCATGAGACATGTTCGCCAAATATTCACTTTTAAATTTGGCCTCATCCTGTGCCTTTTTTGTCAAACGCAGGGCCAGCTCACGCTCTTTAATCAGTTCTTTTTGCCGCTGCTGAATCTTACTCTGCGCGGTCTTTAATTCATGATCCAGCTGTTTAAAATCATCCAATAAACGCGTTAGCGGTTCTTTACGGATAATAATATTTCCATCGACCGCCTCCACTTTTTTGCGCAAATGGCCATAAAAATCTGTCCGGCCTTGGAGGTTAATCAATGGGATCGTTTTGTCGCTATAAACGGATGTTGGCTTCTCAGGAATGTGGTCAGGATGGCTCACAATCTGATAGAGGCGATTGACCAGTTCGGTCTGATCTGGATATGGACTCTTTAATTTCCCATGTCCTTCAATCTGCTCATCCAATAATTCAAATAAATCCTGAAGACGTTTGAGCGCCGTCATAATGAGGTCATACACCTGCCCATCAAAGGTCAAAACTTTTTTCCGTACCAATCCCATCATCTGCTCGGATGTCCGCGTGATCCAAAAAATATCTTGCAGACCAAGAAAATCTGCCAGACCGGAAATTGTGTGAAATGTCTTAAAAATATTTTCAATGACTTCCTGATCTGTCGAGAGTGTTTCCAAAACAAGCATTGCATTCCGGGCCGACAAAAGATGTCGCTGACTTTCCCGTGAAAAATCAACCAGCATTTCCGGGCCGTCGGACAAATCAAGCTGAGGCATTTGGGATTTAAATTCAAACATTAGGAGTCAGTAGTTTTAAATTTAAAATGTTCTTCAATATTGTCATTGTGCTCTTTGGCGATTTGAATAAATTTTGGCAGCAACTGCTCAAACTTATCCACAAGGGCCGGGTTAAACTGTTTGCCTTTTTCCGAAATAATAATCCTGGCAGCATCTTGAATCGTCCATGCGCTTTTATAAATCCGCTTCGAGATGAGGGCATCAAAGACATCGCAGATACTGCAGATTTGGCCAACCATGGGGATTTCCTCCCCTTTTAATCCGCGTGGATATCCAGTGCCGTCCCATCGTTCGTGATGGGTCAAAGCAATCGTGCGGGCCATCTGCATCACCGGAGATTGGCTGTCTTCCAAAATCTGGGCCCCGATCAGCGCGTGTGTCTTCATGACCTCGAATTCATCATCCGTATAGCGCCCGGGCTTCAATAAAATATTATCCGGAATACCGATTTTCCCAATATCATGCAGCGGAGATGCCATTGCCAATAGCTCACATTCCTGCGCACTCAGCCCCATCGCCTGGGCAACCAAAGTGCAGTATTTGCTGATCCGAATAATGTGCGCCCCAGTTTCATTATCACGAAACTCAGCGGCCTGTGCCAGCCTTCGAATGATTTCTTTTTGGGAATCTTTGAATTCCTTTGTGCGTGCGGCAACCTTTTCTTCAAGAATCGTGTTTTGGTTGCGTATCGTCATATGGAGAAATCGCATTTCCAGCATATTACGAATACGAAACAACACTTCCGCCATTTCGAATGGTTTATTCAAAACGTCGGTCGCGCCTGATTCAAGGGCCCTTAAACGGGAATCAGAACTTTTGTCATCGGACAATGCTAAAATCGGCAGGTAATTTTCCTCGCGATAATGGTGCAGTTGCTGCATGACTTGGAACCCATCAAGAAATGGCATTGCCAAGTCTAAAATCATCAAATCCGGAGCAAATTCATTCACCGTGATACGAACCTTTAAGGGTTCAGGAACACAGCGAATATTATGATAACCGGCATCCATTAAAATTTTCTGCAAATACAGATAATGGAGCTTCTGGTCATCCACAATCAAGATTTTTGCTTTTGAAAATTGTTCTGAAAGCATCGGCCAGCATAGAAATAATATTAGTTTTTAATATTCTACCGTTAAAAATATAAAATGTAACTAATTTTTAATTAAAAATTTTCGATTTTTCCTCTAAAAACTTTAGAGTGGAATAATCTGTTTGATCACAATGAAGGGGCGTAACGGTGACATAATCATTCATCAACGCATGGGTATCATAAGACAAACTCCGCCCTTTCTTCGGCATGATGCCCGACATCCAAAAATACTTTGCCCCGTACGGATTTTTGCGCTCACAAAACTTTCCCGTAATGGGAACCATTCCCTGCTTGGTTACTTTCAACCCCTTAATGCACTTTAGTGGCTTGTGTGGGACATTCACATTTAAGAAGGATCCTTTGGGTAGAGGATTTTTCATAAGAGCTTTAATAATTTTCATTCCATAAAAAACCGCTGCGGAAAAATCAACATTTTGAAATGCCGCGACAGATAGTGCAATGGCCTGGGAACCCATCATGGCGCCTTCACGCGCCCCTCCAACCGTTCCGGAATAGACCACACTGCATCCATCATTTGGCCCCGGGTTAATTCCCGACACCACCAAGTCCGGATTAGATGCCTGGGAAAATTGAAACGCATATTTCACACAATCCGCGGGTGTCCCGCTCAATGCCGTTCCGAACGGACGGCCTGACCGTTCGACCTCCTGCTTCCATAAGGGACGCGTCAGTGTAATCGAATGCCCAATAGAACTTTTTTCCCGGTCTGGTGCCACCACCACAACATCACCGATCTTCTTTAACGCCTTATAAATTGCATAAATCCCATCGGAAAAAATCCCGTCGTCATTGGTTAAAATAATCTTCATGCATCATCCTTTTTTAAATGAGTAATGATTTTGGTCATCCCAGAAGAAAAGGGATAATTGAAAAAATTGCGCGGCGCAACCCAACGGCGTTTGCCGCGGAACACCGGATAATCCGTCAGCGTACATTTCCAAACATCGAGACGGATCTTATAACGCGTATAATAATGATGCGTCTTCATATAATGCTCAGAAGATTGCACCTGAACGCCCAATTGATCGTGAAGCATGCGTTGCACCACAGCCCGCGCTGACTCTTTGGCATGTTTTTCCGCTGTCGGAAATTCCCAAAGGTCGCCCAGCAATCCATTGGAGGGTCGTTGCTGAATAAAAAATTTCTGGTCATGCTCAATAACCGCTGCCACCGCATCAATCATAATCATGCGCGTCTTAATCGGCTGAGGGATATCCTGCTGACGATCACTTTGATATGCCGCACACATACTTCGCAATGGGCATTGCAAGCATCGCGGCTGGCGGGAATCGCAGATCAATGCCCCCAGCTCCATCAATGCTTGATTAAAATTTCCTGGCGATCTTGTTGACATCACCCGCTGAAGATAATCATAAATCGCTTTATCATGCCGTGTATCAGCTGGACCAGGCAACGCCAAAATGCGCATGATCACCCTACGAATATTTGCATCAATAATGGGAATCGGTTGATGATAGGCAATGCTCAGAATGGCACCGGCGGTATATGCGCCCAGACCAGGCAGAGTCATCAACGTCTCCTTATCCTGTGGAATGACGGCGTGATATTGCGCGCAGATCATTTTTGCCGCACGGTGCAGATTTTTTGCCCGTTGATAATATCCGAGGCCTTCCCATTGTTTCAACACTTTTTGTAAAGGTGCGGCGGCTAGCGTCCGCACATCCGGAAAAACTTGAATCCACTGCACGAATTTCGGTATCACGGCTGTGACTGTTGTCTGTTGCAGCATGACCTCAGAAATCCACGTCTGATAAGGATTGTCGATTCCCCGCCAAGGCAAATCCCGTTTATAACGACCATACCAACGCAGCAATGCTCGCGAAAATGGAATATAATTTTTCGTTGAATTCATAATCACCTGTTTCAAATAACGCGCAATGGAGTTTCCGACTGAGAGATGACCGCAGATTGTGATACCCCCAACGCGACCCGCTGGTGGCTGCCATCAAAAAAAATCATTCCTTCGGCCATCAATGAAGTGATTCGAATGGCAGTGTCTGCTGCCACAATCCCTCCGCGCAGGCGATATGGCTGATGCTTCCACCTCTGGTATAATTCACGCGGACGATATTGTATGTCCATCGATTGTGGACTCATCACCGTTCCCCCCGCCGAATAAATTGCGCCGCTTGATCCCGTGGCCGTTGAAATCCAGATGCCAGAGCCGCGCTGCTCCTCGCAATCCTGATCAATACAAAGAACATAACGGCTTAATGAGGCCGGATTCGCATGTGCAATCAAAACATCATTTAAAAAACAAACAGTAGACTGAGTGTTATCAACGGTAAGCATGAGGCGATTCAGTGTGCAGACGGATTTTTCACCGTTTAAGATTTGATCCATGTCACGCGCGAATGTCGTCCCTGTTGAATGACACAAACACCCGACACTCCAACTGGGGTCAGAGTTCACGCCCAAGATCACCTGGTCTTGGCTATACCGGGCCGCTTCAAGAAATGTTCCGTCTCCTCCCACCGCGATCACCATATCAAAGGCGCGATAATCATCGATGGTGCCACGCGCGGCTTTCTGATAACGCAAATGACGATCGCTGAGGACCGACTCAACTGTGTTGACGGTATCGTAATGCGCCTGATGCGTTCGCTGAAAACACCGTAAATGATCCGGATCCAGTTGCTGCGTCATCTGCGCATGCCCATGATATTCATAAATACTTGTTTTATATAATAGAAGAATATTATTGGGAATCATGCATCAATCCTTTGTGCAAACAAATGACAGCGCCCGGTTCAATTCATCATAGGAATAAAAAATATAATCCGCCTCGGATAAAAATTCCACTGGCAATGAGGTCGCCAGAGCGATGCATCGCAAACCTGCCATACGCGCCGATGCAATGCCCAGTGGGGCATTCTCCAATACAATGGCATCTCCACATCCGATACCCAGCATCCTCAACGCAGTCGTATACGGCTCTGGATGAGGTTTCCCTTGGGCGACATCCGATCCCGTTATGATCACAGAAAAATATTCCCGTATGTGCTTAGGTAAAAAATTATCAACTTCCTGTCGCGATGTCCCGGTGACCAACCCCAATAAAAACCCAGCGCGGTGATGGCATGATAAAAAATCCAACGCGCCTGGAATGAAATCAATTTTCACAATATTCGAAAAAATCTGCTCTTTGCGTTTGAGCAGATCATCCAAAATCGTGCCATTGCACGGCCATCCATGCTGCGCAAAAATTTCCTCCAGAGCAAACGCGCCCTTACTTCCCTCGCGTAAATAAATATCGCGCTCATCGATATCAACATTGAGTATCTCATGAAATGCCGTCTGCCATGCCTGATAATGATATGGCATCGTATCTGTAATCACACCGTCCATATCAAAAATCAGCGCCCGGGCTGTTATCATATCGTTTTTTTTAACACAGCTCAAGTGTTGCCTCCATATATATTTAGTCACTATAAAGCACTTGGCGTCTCAATTTCTTTTAGAAGAAAATTCACAGGCTGCAACAGGTTTGAGTCCCAATTCATGCGTTAGCAGCGCGTCTTCCATGCACAAATAAACACAAAGATCTTTTGAAAAATGACGAATATAGGCCAGCATCGTCTGGTAAATGGCCCGACGTATCCGTTCTGGATAACGCAGTTTTCCATCATAGCCAATGATTTGATCCGAAAAAATAAGATCGGTATCCGGGAACCGCGCCTCCATTATTTGCCGAATTTTCCATGTCATCCGTAGGCATCCCAAACTGATCCACGCAATCCGTTGTTCCGGGATGCACCGGAAAATCGCATCAACGACACTCTCATAATCCTCTTGCCAGCCGGAATAATAGATAATAGGATCAAAATGAAACCCGACACGATATCCGGCTTGAGCACATCGATGGGCCGCATCAATGCGTTCCGCCAACGTCGCAGTCCGATATTCAAGGGCCTCCACAATACGACGTGGATTGAGCGACCATGAAATCACAATATTTTCAGCCGGCGGTGTTGAGAGAATACCTTCGACACACCGGCTTTTTGTTTTTAACTCGAATGTCACATCGGAAAATGCCCGAAAATGCTCAATGATCTGTCGTGAAAATCCCGTCAGATCATCAAGAAATAATGAATCCGTAAACTGTCCCGTACCCAAACGCATCTGCGGATGATAATAATCCGTGAAACGCTGCAAGATATCATCCAAATTCCCAGGAATGACAATGCCCGGGGCATTCACATAGCCCTGCAAATAGCAGTAAACACAATCAAAGCCGCAACCCATTCCCGCGTTCATAATATGATATCCACACGATAACGACGTTGGGGAGCATGGGCACGGAAGAAAAAAATCATATTTTTCATGAATAATATAAAGCGTTTCACAGCGGCGGTTATAATCCGAAATGGAAAACGCCTGATTTTTCACGATGTCCCGATAAGAAGAAATATCAGTGAAAGGAATCCCCGGCAGCTTCGCTTTCAACCGATTGAGTAACGGCTTATTCTCCAGACCTTTTTCATAAAGCACACGCTGAAACTGCGGCATCTCTACTGGCGATGACACTTCATTATCGCAACTGAAAACTGGGTTGTTGAGTGGAGGAATATGCAGCAGTTCTTCATCAGATAATGATGGAAACCGTTTTTTTAAAAGAAATGCTTTGATCTGAAAAAAATCTCCGCTCTGTATGATGTGATCCGGAAGAATGCCGTTAAAACCCAACTTATCCCTCCGACAGATATCATGCAAAAGCTTGACAATCTGTGACTGCTTATTCACACCAAAGCAAGAAAAATTCTTGCGCACATAAGATTGTATCTCCTGAATATCCATATTATATACCGAACTCTGTGATCGCCTGATTAATAAAGGTCATCTCATCCCGCGAAAGTTCCCAGTCAATTGCCGAAACATTTCTGGCCACCTGAGCGGCGTTGCGGCAACCCGCAATAACGCTCACCACACCATCTTGCTGACGCACCCAATTCAAAGCAATTTCACTTAAACGATAGTTAAGTGATGATATTTTTTTCAGAAATCCAGTAATTCGCTGAAAACTTTCACCTCGATAATACTTATAAAAAAAGCTGCGCGCGTCCTCTTTAGACAATACAGGGGGTTCAGAATATTTCCCAGACAAAATGCCTCCGCCCAACGGGCCATAGGCGAAGACCCCGATCTGATGCTGAACGCAGAATGGTAAAATTTCTTGCGCAATCGCACGGTCAAGCATCGACAATGGCGACTGTAACGTCTGAACGCAGCCTGATGGAACGGCATCTTTTAAATTCTGTAATGTAAAATTAGATACACCAATCCAGCGAATCTTTCCCTGCTGCTTGAGCTCCATGAGACATGCGAGTGTGTCCGCCATCGGCGTCTTGGGATCCGGCCAGTGACATTGGTATAAATCAATATGATCGGTTTTAAGACGCCGCAACGATTGCTCAATTTCCGCAAAAATACTCTCCGGTTTTAAACTCAAGGCAATGCTCTTGCCTTTCGCGACCAATCCGCATTTACTGGCAATAATCACGTGATCACGGCGTCCCTGCTGCAATGACTTGCCAACAATGCTCTCTGCGCGTCCATTGCCATAAATCGGAGCGGTATCAATCACATTGATTCCCATATCCATCGCGGCATGCACTGCACCAATGCAATCCTGCTCATTGGCATCGCCCCAGGTTCCTCCGCTGAACACCCAAGTCCCCAGAGACAATTGCGAGAGTTGGGCGTCTGTTTGATATAATTGAGAATATTTCATTTCCCTCCTTATAAAAACGCAATGACCATGTTATAATTTGATCATATTTTATGCGTAAGGATCAAAACGATTATGAAACAAACATTTGAAAAACTCTTCGGAATTGCGCAAAATCAAATCACGCCCTTATGCGTCCTCACCCCATTTTTAACAAAAGATATCATCCGTCACTTCCATCTCAGCGAACGCTACCGCGGGAATCCGTATACCACGCTGCCGCAGCGCCATTTAACAGTCATAGAAACACGTATTGGGCCGCTTTTTACGGGCGACTGTGTCCTCTCCCTCAAAGATTCACCTTGCAAAATGATTCTGTTTATCGGATCCTGTGGCTCTTTAAATGGCCAACGATTGCCCATTGGATCAATTGTTGCTCCGGTGATCTGCTATCCCGCTGAGAGTTTTTCTGATGTGATCGCCGGGTACATACCGCTTAATCACCCTATTCCATCACCATCTGATCCATTAACTCTCTTCCACAATACGAACAATCAGCC
>CAZBHY010000042.1:0-552 GCA_964491705.1 uncultured Planctomycetales bacterium | reverse complement strand
CTGTTCACTGTGCCAGCATTGGCTCGATTGTATGTGAATCCGCGTTGGCAGATAAATTTCGACAAAAAAATATTGATGTCCTGGATATGGAATGCTCAAGCATTTTTTCTGCCGCTCAGAGTATCGGCATCCATGCTGCTGCTCTGTTATACATCACAGATATTATCGGCCAAACATCGCCTTACAACATCCCCGATGATTCTGATCGCAAGGCCATTCAAACGGCACAAACGGAGATCATCACCACCATCACACAGTTTTCTGAAATATTTTCGTCCTCATTTACAACGCGCCGCGCTGACGATCCAGTTTGACCATCCAAAGGCTTAAACTCACACCTAAAACAACAAATATAATGGCGAGAAAAAACTCGAACGTCAATACGTTGGGAACGATATTGATCTGCTGTTCAACCAAACCTGACGTGCCATGATCAAAAATGACACGATGAACAGTTTCTTTCCATGGCCAAATCCGGCGCAGTGACCCTAAGACGAGACCGGCCAAGACGATTAAGGTTATATCAGAATGATTTTTTAACAGCCATCGCAA
>CAZBHY010000041.1:7484-10427 GCA_964491705.1 uncultured Planctomycetales bacterium | reverse complement strand
ACAGTTTTCGCGATGCGTGTCAATGCCCATACTGATGGCAACGGCAGGTGATTCGGCACATGGATATTCACTTTAGGCACAAGATTGTCAATCGAACGTTGCGCCCGTTTAATCGAAAAACCCTTAATCAAAAAATCAAACATTCGCTATCCTTTCTTAAAAATCATACGCACAGGCACTCATCATCGTCCTGCATGGATCAAGCGATCGACTTATTCCGGCTGCCATCGCAAAAATGCCTCAATAAACATATTGAAATCCCCATCCATAACCTTCTGCACATTGCCTGTCTCTGCATCTGTCCGATGATCTTTGACCATGGCGTAGGGATGCATCACATATGACCGAATCTGACTACCCCATTCAATTTTCTGTTTCTGGCCATATTCCTTAAGCATTTTTTCATCCTGCTCTTTGCGCTTACGCTCATAAAGCCGCGCTCTTAAAATCTTCATGGCCAGCGTCTTGTTCTGAAGTTGAGAACGCTCGTTCTGACACTGCACCACAATTCCTGTCGGAAGATGTGTGAGCCGAACAGCAGAATCCGTCGTGTTGACGCTCTGGCCTCCAGGCCCGGAAGAACGAAAGATATCAATTCTCAGATCATCTGGATTGATTTCAATCTCAATATCATCTTCCACTTCTGGAATCACGTCCACCGACGCAAACGATGTATGCCGGCGTTTATTCGCATCAAACGGAGAAATACGGACCAAGCGATGAACACCTTTTTCCGACTTTAATAACCCATAGGCCATCTGCCCTTCAATATTCAGTGTCACATTTTTGATGCCGGCCTCTTCTCCATGCAGCACATCCACCATCGTGACCTTAAAATCCTTATTTTCCGCCCAACGCATATACATGCGCAAAAGCATGCTTGCCCAATCGCATGATTCCGTCCCGCCCGCTCCCGCATTAATACTTAAAATCGCATTATTTTTATCAAAAGGACTGCTCAGTAATGATTTCGTTTCCAGCGCACTTAAGTCTGGCTCCAAACTGCACAACTCTTGATAAACCTCTTGAACAGAATCCGGATCTTCGCTGCAGATCACAGACAGCTCTTCCAAATCATCCACGCGACTGGATAGTCGCTCAAAAGGATCAACAATCGCACGAATATATTTCAATTCCCCCAAGATTTTATTGGCCTTCTCTGAATTGTCCCAGAAATCAGGACAATTCATCTGCTCCTGCAGTTTATCCAACTGAACAGACTTTTCCGTAATGCCGAGAAATTTTCTCAATTGAGCCAATTTCTCTTTAAAAACTGCCGCCTTCTCTTTTATATCGTCAATCATATATTAAATACTAATATTACTATTAAAAGCGAGATATTATAACATACCTTAATCAAGCGTCAACACGCTGTGCCAAGGCTAAAAATGCTAAAACAAAAATCCTTGGTCCTGATCCAATCGAAATACCGGTTTTGGCACACCGAACTCCCGAACAATATCCTGAAACTTTTTCATTCCCTGATCTTCGGCCAACATAAGCAAATGCTTGAAAATTTCTGTGGTCAACTCTACATCAGCCAAGGCCCGATGCGTAATCCCAACCTTAAGACCAAAGGCCTGTGCGAGATTGGACAGACGGAACGATCCAAGATGCGGCATAAAATATTTGGCCATTTTAATCGTATCAACAGCCGGAGTCTCATCGCGCAATTTATATCCCGCCAACGCTAATTCACAACAGACAAAATCCAAATCAAACTTCACATGCTGCCCGCAGAGGCACGCCCCCCCAATGAAATCAATCAATCGCGGCAGAACCTCGTGCGCCATAGGAGCATCGGCCACCATGTCCGGTGTAATCTGATTCACCTTTTGTGCCTGTTCGGGAATATTGCGTCCAGGATTAACCAAAGACTCGAAACAATCAACAACCTTCATTTCCCGCATCCGAACGGCAGCAATCTCAACAATCCGATCACCGTCGCGTACAGACAGCCCTGTGGTTTCCACATCAAACACCACATATTCCATCTTTTTTGCATCCACGACTTGACATCCTTTCCATGCGCTTGCGTGTTAAAACATGCCGCAACCAACCATGGTCATAACTGCGGCCAAAAAAATTCAACCTCTTCTTTGCTCGCGACAATTCTTCTATATAATAATAACAGATGATAAACAAGGAGGAGCACTCATGCAGCAACACAACGCCCGTTCGCTCGAATCACTGTCATGGTTCTGTCACCTTTGCGGCATTCTGTCCGTATTTATCGGTATGACCGTTACCCTGATGAACTTAATCAACCGGGATTTTTTTCACATTCAATCTGGTTTGTTTATCTTTGCGTCAGGCTATGCACTGATTAAAATATCCGCCAAAATCGCCGCGATCATTAATTCCGAACGCGCAGGATAACCGAACGCCTTCAACGGTCGGCATCCTCCACCACAGCAACACTTTTTCCCGTATGGGGAATTTTAAAATCCACCCCATTTCTGCTCTCCAGAAATCCAATAGGACGGACAAATATAGCGTAATACACCAATGGCCTTGCGCGTCTGCTGTAGATCCTGTTGCATAGCCTGACGTCTGTGTAATTCCATAGAACCAAACACATCATCGCAATACGCCTTAAAAGCCTTGTCGCGTTCTTCTTGACTGTCAAACAGATTACGGATATCCCGAAGCTCGCCAGCGTCCAGCCAAACTCCGCCGCATGACGCGCACTCATCAATCTCAACACGACGTTTAACAGAAAAATAATGTCTCCGCATAATCACATCCGGGCACCGCGGGCACCGTCTTTTTTCGCTCACATCAACCCTCACATCCGGATTGCACTCGACATCGAGCAACAGCTCCCCGGCTGACTCATGCTGCTCATCAACCTTGCGCAGTTCAAAATTATCAAACCAGATGCCCCCACATCCTCCCTGACAGACATCCACTAAAATATCTCCCACCTTCATTTCCGTAAGG
>CAZBHY010000041.1:0-7474 GCA_964491705.1 uncultured Planctomycetales bacterium | reverse complement strand
CATGTCCACACGCTGTACACGTCAAACTCATAATACGACTCCTTTTTAAAAGTGGATGATCTGTCTGTTAAAAAAATACCTGCTGCCACAAAAAAGAATGCCGTGAATACCCCACTTATTTCTTCCGCAACCGCCACCGCAAAAAAAGCGTCGTAAAAAAAATCAAACAGGACATCACATAGACCGTCAAACAAAGAAATAAAACCGGACGGTCCATCAAATAATATGTCATATCCATAAAACGATCCGTGTATGTATCCAGGTTACCATTCAAGGCCAACCCGAATACAATCATCAGATTCAAAAAATACTGCACGATATAAAGCCTCAGCGGAGCGGCAATCAGCGAAATGAGCGCGTATTTCAAAAATGAAATGGTCGTCAGCCCATATCCGAGATCCAAAAGACGCAAAGAAACAACAGGATAGAATTTCAAGAAAAAAATCACCGGGGCGCTGGTCTGCGATACGGCCCGCTCAATATTTTTAAACCGTTGCCCGCTGCGCTGTTCAATAAATGGCCGCCCCATTGTTCGACTGAACCAAAAAAGAGCAACCATATTGAGCATTTCCCCAATATAGATCAATACCGAACTGGTCATCACGCCGAATAAAAAAAGAGAGGCAACGCGCAAAACATCCTTGGGGCCGAACCAAATAAAAAATGTACCGACCACATACAGGACAACGAAAATCATTCCAGACCACATCAAAGGATACTGAGAAAAAAAACGGCGCGATTCTTCAAGATCAATGTGAAAAATCCACCCCGCCGCAATAAACGCTGCCACGCATATAAGAAAAAAAACAAACTCCCGCCTGCCACTACGTTCCATCCCTATTCTCCTCAAGGCCATCCTCAGGCAACACAATCAACAGCGATTGCCCCTTCATCATTATTATATAAAATCGTTTTGCGCACGTATATGTTTTATTACTTTTTTGACCGGCGTCCCAATGAAATTTTTTTCAAATAAACCATCAAAATGGCAATCGCGGCTGGAGTCACGCCGGAAATGCGATGGGCCTGCCCCAAATTCTGAGGGGAAAATTTTTTAAGCTTTTGCTGAATCTCCACAGAAATCCCCGAAATGACCGAATAATCCAAATCCACGGGAATCTTGATATTCTCAATATGACGCATACGCTCAACGTCCTTCAGCTGCCTCACAATAAAGCCTTCATACTTAATCTCATATTCCACCTGTGCTGCCTCGGCCCTCGCTTCTTCCGATAACACGGTGCCAAATTTCTGTATCATGGGATACCGGATCTGCGGACGCTTGAGGATATCCGCTAACGTCGCAGGCTGGGTCAGCGCAGCCGTTTTGTTGCGCGTAAGAACATCGTTCATATCCCGCCCCTGCTCAGATACCGGATAAATTTTGGTTGCTCGTAAAAAAGCAATCTCCCGGTCAATCCGCTGGTACTTTTCCATAACCTGCGCATAGTCGCGATCCGATATCAGCCCAAAATCACGCGCATACGGCGCCATGCGCTGATCTGCATTATCTTCCCGCACCACCAACCGATATTCAACACGGGACGTGAACATACGATACGGTTCTTCTGTCCCTTTGGTAATCAAATCATCGATCAGAACACCCGTATACGATTCATGCCGGCCCAATATAAACGGCGGCTCATTTTTCACTTTCAGCGCCGCATTAATCCCAGCGACTATCCCTTGAGCACCGGCCTCTTCATAACCGGTTGTTCCATTGATCTGACCGGCAAAAAACAGATGGGCGATCGCCTTGGTCTCCAATGAAGCGTGAATCTGTGTCGGCGGAAAAGCGACATGTTCGATCGAATACCCTGGCCTGATCATCACTGCATGCTCCAATCCCGGGATCGAATGAACCATCTCCAGCTGCACATCCTCAGGCAGCCCTGTCGAAATTCCATTCGGATAATACACCGCTCCATCCAAACCGTCTGGCTCCAAAAAAACCTGATGTGTCTGCTTGTCTGGAAATTTTTTTAGTTTATCTTCAATCGACGGACAATACCGTACACCAGTCGCATCAATCTGCCCAGAATACATCGGGGAGAGATGAAAATTCCGGCGAATGAGGTCATGCGTTGCTTGTGTGGTGTGTGTGATAAAACAAGGCAATAACGGCTGTTCTTTAGGAATAAACGGCGTCCGGAAAGAAAACGGGACAGGCGGATCGTCCGAGTCTTGAACCTGCATGCGTGAAAAATCAATCGATCGTCCATCAATCCGCGGCGGAGTGCCTGTCTTAAAATACGCCGTATCAAACCCGAGGTGGATTAAATTTTGTGTCAAATGAATTGACGCTGGCTCATTGACACGCCCACCTGGAATAATTTTTTTCCCAATATGTATCCGCCCGTTTAAAAAAGTTCCTGCCGCAACAACAACCGCCACAGCCCCCAATGTCACTCCTGACTCCGTCTGAACACCGATGGCTCGACGACCTTTGACCACAATCGCCTGAACCGCATCATCAATCACCGTCAATCGCTCCTGATGGCCGACGACTCGCTGCATATAGTGTTGGTATCGACCACGATCCACCTGACAGCGCGACGACCGGACAGCCTGTCCTTTCGATGAATTCAATTGCCGGAATTGGATGCCGGTTCGATCTGCGGCCAACCCCATCTCTCCACCGATGGCATCAATCTCCTTGACCAACTGACCCTTGCCCACTCCGCCGATGGCTGGATTGCAACTCATCAAGCCGATCGTATCCGTTCGCAACGTCACCATCCCCGTGCGGCATCCCATCCGTGCGGCAGCCAGTGCGGCTTCAACACCGGCATGACCTCCACCAATAACAATAACATCAAACTGTTGCTGCGACACCGCCCCCTCCTCAAAAGAAAGAACGCCCATTCATACCACACGATATCTGTCATCATGTTAACGTTTTCTGGAAAGAATGAAAAAAGAATTCAGACTGGCAAACATAAAAAGAAGCAACGCGATCATGTTTAAATCATCATGCTCAAATTTCGTAAACGTCGCTGCTAAAACCATCAGGATGGTCACGATCCATAAAATATACATGATAAAAGATATCAACTTTTCCATACCTCAGTCCCACTCAAAACGTGCCACCCGCTGCTCCGTATATGCGGATGTCGTCACAACACCCTAGATATTGGCCAATCACGGCTGAACCGTGCCACAGGATTCCCGGATCACCAGTTCTGGGGCAAAAATTTTCTTGACCACTTGTCCCTTCTGGCCCTGAATAATCCCATCCAAACATTTCACGGCCTGCTCGGCCATTGTAAATAACGGCTGTCGAATGGTTGTCAGGGCTACCGATCCATACAAGGCAGACGGATTATCATCAAATCCGATAATCGAAATATCTTCCGGGACTTTTAGCCCTTTTTCCATGATAACTGCCATGGCCTCAAGGGCCATGTCATCCGAGGAAACAAACACCGCTGTGGGCGGCTGTTGATGCTCCAACGAAAGCAACTTCTCCATGCCATCACGCGCACTGCGCCGGGAATAATCTCCTTCATAGATGTAATCCCGCGTCAGCGATAAACCTTTCTTATCCAAATAATGACAGAACCCATCGAGACGCTGCTTGCCCGCTTGCGTTTGAAGACTGCCAGTAATCATCCCTACCCGATGATGCCCCAACCCGACCAGATATTCAGCAGCAATCTCGCCGCCTTTAAAATTATCAATCCCCATATAACTGACATCAAGATCTTCAACGATATTATTAATCACCATGCATGGGATGCCAACCCTCAACGCGGACTCAATTTGCCGACGATTTTCGATAATATCTGCAAAGACAATCCCTCCCGCACTGCCAATATTCAAATCATTAAAGCCATTGGTAATATGAAAGATCAAATCGAGATTTAATTCTTCACACGCATGCCCAATCCCGCGGATCAATTCAATCGCATAAAACGAATAAAAAATCCCCGGATATCCAGGGATCACAAAACCAATCGCATTATTAACACCACGAGCGAGACGCTGCGCATTTGCATCTGGCTCATAACTCAGCTCAGCAATCGCGCGTTCAACCTTAACTTGATTAGATGGACTGACCGTCGGAACTTTATTAATAACGCGAGAAACCGTTGTAATCGACACCCCAGCGGATTTCGCAACATCATTAATACTGACTTTTCGCTTTTTATTATGCACGGCAACGTAAGAGTGATGATTTACCGAACAATATCGCCGACTTTGATATCAGAGACTTTCTTGACGATATCTGCAGCAGCAATATCTTTACGGACCTGAATCACTTCAAGGCCGGCCACATACTCTGTTCCCCGATACACTGTCAAACTGTGGCCAAGAGCGACTCCCTGATCCTGTCCGATATCAACAATCACAAAATTATTTTCGTTATTGACGGATACGATACTTCCGCTCAAACCAGGAGCCGCATCAACATTCGGGTCCTGTCCGTCTTCTACACTCTTGGAGGAAACGACAATCGGAGGAAGCTCAACCTGCCCAGCGCCGTCTTTTGCGTTTGGTCCAAAACTCTGATCCAGACTTTGTTTGATCTGCCAAATCTCATCAATGCGTCCCTGAATAACATTCTCGGTCTCAAGCAGTTTCCGTTCGGTTTCTTTTTTTTCGTCCTGCAGACTGACAATGCTGCGCTCTAAGGCAATTTTCGTCGATGTTAACTGCCGAATCTGCTCCCGCAAACCGGAATTCTCATCACCAACGCGAACCAGCCGATCATTCAAAAATTTCTTATCATTCTGCGCACGGGCCAATTCCAGAGATAAGCTGTCTGATAGATCTTTCCCATGCTTAATCTGCCGTTCAATCTCTTCTTTCTCATGAACCATCTTGGTCAATTCCATCTGCAAATCGGTATTCTTTTTCTTCAACTCGGTGAGCTGAATAGCAGATTGTGATAAGTCCCGATGTAATTTTTCTACTTCGAGCTCTAAGTTCGTCCGCTCTTTTAAAATCTGCGCCCAGTATAATTCATCTTCAACACGCAATCCATCTTTCATCGCCATCGATTCTTCCGTCGTAATGGCATCCGAAACCTGCTGCTGCCCTGACTCCATGGTATTAACATCTGGGTCCATCTGCTGATAAACAATCTGAGGCTCAGGCTTTTGTTCCAATTTCACCAACAGCTCCTGCTTCTCTTTCTGCAACGCATCAATGCGCGCCTGCCACTGGTCCCGTTCCTGAGTCAAAGTCGAAATTTTTTCTTTCATCTCATCGATATCAATGCCGGAAAATTTTTTCAGCTCTTCTTCCAGCGCCGCTTTTTTTTCTTCAGCAGCTTTGATCTGTTCCTTGAGCTGGCTCATCTCAAGCAATTGTTTTTTTTCACGAGATAAAAAATCTTCGACTTGATTTTCCAACCCAGCCTTTGTCTGTTCCACGGTCTGCTTCTGAAAAGAAACAAAACCCAGTCCCGCCAAAGCACCGATTAACAATATCGTAAGTCCCGCGATGCACTGTTTGGCAATTTTAGACATAGGAACACATCTCCTTTTCAATTTTATTCGCCGTCGATTTCCCTGCGATAGACATAAAAAATATTCTAATGATAATAATACTCTCTATTGTTAGAATGACTATAACAAAGGTTTAATTTCAACTCAAGAAAAAAACAATAAAATTTTGGCAGGCAATAAGTTGGGAAAAAACTTCTGCGGGACTGCGCGTTGATCGCGCCTTCCCGCAGCATGTTTTCAAACGAAGATTATTCGTATTGTATGCGATCCAGATAAAAATTACAGGTCTCGGGGTTCACCTTGGCATTGGTCGTCCAAGAAAATCCGCCGCTAATATAGGATAAATCTTTTCCTCGCAAATCAATGGTGTACTGACGCCATTCATTGGTCAGCACCACAGGGCCAATCATCGCGGCATCAGAATCCGGATAATTCCCGGAAATCCCTCCGATGTTAAATTCTTCAATCCGTTCTCCCCCCTTTTCCCCGCGGGCCCAAAACGTTAGGCGCTCAGCACCTTCAAGATTGAACCCGCCTTTTTTAGCACCCCAATTATTGGCCGGATTCAACCAAAAAATTCCAGCCCACTGCTGGCCCTGACGCGAGCATTCCACGTCATAAACAATACGGATGCACGTGCTTCCTTCATAACACCCCTCTTGCCAGACATCCGAAAATTCAAGACATTGTCCATCCGGCATAAAACCCGATGGAACAAAATGATTTTCTCTCGTCCCTTTGTCATGATAAACCGCAAACGGAGCAAATGTGGGATCGCTTTTCTGATGATTCATCGAAGAACTCTGACGGGAATCTTGACATCCAAAACAGACACATGCTACGCACAAAAAAACAGCTACATCTTTTCTCATTCGACACTCTCCCCCTTATTGATAAATAAGGACAGGCATGAGCCATCCGCCTGTCCTTATTTTATTCACTCAACAATCTTATTCCAATTCTGACAATTTGTTCTGTGCCGCTTCGGCCGGTTTCCAAAACCAACCCCCGACATCCCAGCACTGTGCATAATAAAAATCATCGATAAGCCGTTGATATGACTGCTTGGCCTTATCTGTTTCTCCCGCCTTCAAATACGCCTCACCCAAAATAAATAATGATGTGCCGATATCATTCAACGCCCAATATTCAAAAATCTTTTCATTGGACTCCCATGGATATTCGGTCAAAGAAGCCTGCATTTCTACCGCTTTGGCTTCATACATCTCCAGATTCTTATTGACATAAGCCTTTACTTCTTCCAAATTATTCGCCTCTAACGCCTGCCACGCCTTCACAGTAATCATCGAAGAAGAATAATCGCCAAAATCTATTGTGGATCCTGTCTCAATCATGACCAATTTTTCAGCGGCCGCTTCCGCGGGTTTCCAGAACCAACCCCCGACATCCCAGCATTGGCCATATTTGTAATCGTTGATCACCTTATTATACGCTGCTTTTGCTTCATCGAGCATACCTGCCTTACGATAAGCTTCACCCTGAATAAACAGTGATGTTGCAAGATCATTCAGCGCCCAATAAGCAAAAATTTCTTCATTTGTTCCTGCTGGATAATCACTCAGACTATCCTGCATCTTTTTTGCATTATTGGCATACAGCTCAACACATTTGTTCGTATACGCCAAAACCGCATCTAAATCATTCGCACTTAAGGCCTGCCAAGCCTTTCCAGCTAATGTCGCAGAACGATAATCACCAAAATTATACGCCTGTGCCACAGGATTTAAAACACATAGCCCAACCACCATAAACACCATTCCAACCAACAACTTTTTCATAACCACGACTGCCTCCTTTCTAGTTAAACACAAATATTTTTTCCCTTGTAAAGATTGTATGTAATTATAACATCTTCGAATAAGTCTTTTCAAGAACAGAAAAAAAATAACATAACATAATATTTATCAATGAGTTATAGACCTCCTCCGATTCCTTATCGACTCCACATCTCTTGATAAGAAAAATAGGCTTCTCTCAGCTGCCGTAAAAATGGACTGTGG
>CAZBHY010000040.1:2742-10514 GCA_964491705.1 uncultured Planctomycetales bacterium | reverse complement strand
AATACTGTTATCGGATTCGGGTCGTTGGCTTGGCTGGGCGTTAAGGCATACGCCATCTATCAAGAGGCTAATGTGCCGCAAGTATTCAGTTCAACTGTGCCATACCAGGTTCCAGCCACATTAACTGAGTTGCCTATTATTTTGGCAGGCATTGGCATTGGTTGGATCATCTACCGTTTAAGTCAAACATTCCGATTATTGGATTCTACATACACATTTGTCGGGCGGTTCGTTAATAGAAATTCAACAATGCGTGGCGCATCGCTTATTTCTGCAGTGTTATGGGCGCTGCCTTTTATTGCGACAGCTGTCCTCTTGTTCAACATTAATACGATCCCTGTTTATAAACATGCTGATCAAGCTATTTTAGCGGCGGCTCCGGTATTGGGTGCATGCGGCATCGCAGGATTGATGGGCATCTTATTGAGTTCAAAGAAGAGCTGGAAGCAGGCCGGATTGAAGATTCTTATTGCGGCGGCGATTACTGTGATAGCGGTTGTGCCGTTACGCTTGGCTGTTCAGCACGTAGCCCATAATGAAATTCCCAGAAGCAGAACGATCGTTGAGACAGTCTGTGATCGTATTGAGCAAAAGAAAGATGAATCGGTTGTCGCAAAGGGATATCCCACCCATGGACGGGGCAAGGTGTATTTATATTTAGGAAGAACAAATAGAACTGGAATTTATCCATCATCCGAGATTCGCGGGTATGTTTGGATTGCTGTTCATGCCGGCATGCCGGTCAATGATGTTGTTGGTCATGGTATTAAAGAACGCCGCAGTACGATTGACCTTGATGATGAAAATAAAAAAGTGCCTACTTTTGGTATTAATTTTCTTGGAGCGATGGGCGAAGAGATTGCCAAGAAGTTTTATCCTGAAGATTATCAGCGCTGGAAAAAGACTAATACGCCTGAGGCATATTGGACAATACGTAATCATATTTATGGACGAAAGAACTTCCCTATGACGTATCGCAGGGCAAGGGAATTCGTTGGCGATGATTTGTGGAAGTGGAACTCTGGTGAGCGTGGATATGCTCAGGACGTCCGACGATGGGCAAAGGCACTCAATAACGGGGACAATAAGGCTATTCTCAATACATTGGCAGCGGAGGAACAGCGTGAAATTGGGTTAATGGCCCTTCCCATGCCGAAACAAGATGGCCCGCGTTTGAGCGGCTCCAGCCCGGTAAAAGTTTATATTCAGGCACATGGAGTTGGCGAAGAGTTGCGCAGCTCAGCACCTGTTACAGTCCATCAGCAGCCAGAAGGCCCGAAACGCGTGGGTTCTGTGGTGAGGGCAGCGTCTTCGCCGATTGTTGATGAGAGCGATCCGGCATGGGCGAAATATCTTGCAGATAAAGCTGCAGCGTCTAGCCCGGTGGCAGAGAACAATGATTCTGATGATTCAAACGTTGCTTCTGTAATTTCCAGACACGCCTTAGAAGGAAACAATGCTTCTTCACCGATTAAGCCATTAAAGTGGGTTGAATTCAAAGAAGGTGCTTTAAGCATTTTTACGATCTTTATACCGACATTTTTTGGTTTTCTGCTCGTAATAGGTTTTATTAGGGCTCTAACCTACTACTACTCCCCATCCTTTTCCGATGCAGTAGGAGAACTAAGCGGACATATATTCATGCCTGTTTTATTTGGCGTTCCGATAGGTGCATTTGTAGCTTCTTTAATTTGGCGAGCATTTTCTCCGAAAACGTGGTTTATGTGGCAATTAATGCATTCAAATTCCGAGGAATTTATTAACTATGCTTTAAAAGCTTTAGATGAATTAGGCAGCGACCGCAAAGCAGTAGCGGCAAGTCTTTTTTCATCAACGTGGTTTATGTGGCAATTAATGCATTCAAATTCCGAGGAATTTATTAACTATGCTTTAAAAGCTTTAGATGAATTAGGCAGCGACCGCAAAGCAGTAGCGGCAAGTCTTGTTTCATCTTTAAGTAAAATGAATGGATACGAAGGAGTAAATCTTATACTAATTTTAGGTGCAATGCGTTATGCGGAAGCTTTCAATGCAGGGATAGCTTTATTCAATAGATATATATCTAAATTAATATTTGATTTGAATCATGAAGCAGATTTAAATTTCATTGAAAGCAGGTGTTCCGAGGCGGAAACAATAGTTAGAGTTTTATTTAAATTAGGGCCAAAACACATTGTTCTGCAAACCTTGCAAACCACATTAAAAAAATTATCTAGACAAGTAACCCAAATTACTAAAACAGAGTATGAATTTACTTCAATTGAAACAGGACGTAAGACTGTAGAAAATCCTGTCTATCAAACAATATCTAGACTAATTGAAGAGGCTAGAAGCTCTTCTCCAATTAAAACACAAGAAAAATTAGCGGGTAAATCTTCCTACGGAAATGCGACAGCCGGAGGCGCAGTGATCAGCGGCCTGCTGTTAAGTGCAGCAGCTGTTGCTGTTTCTCATTTTATTCCGGTCGTTGGCATATTTATCGCACCGGTGATCGCTATGGCGGGCACATATTTCTTCTATATGGCCACTTCGATGATCAAGGCATTTATTCAGCAGGGCGGCATTCGAGGGTCTCCGTTTAAATATTTAATCGAGCCGATCGCTAGGGCTGATATTCAGGAAAAAGGAGTGGTTCGTACAGACGCCTTCGAACATCTTCCTGCATTTATTAAACGCTCGATCGAGCGGCATGAAGAAATGCATCTAAAGGGAAGGGGTGAGATCTTAGCGGCACTTGGGCAGGTTGCGCATCTGTTTTCTCAGAAGGGCGTTTACATTATGGGAGCGCAGTTGGCGGTTGTGGTTGGAGCAGCATGGATTTCTCCGGTTATCCATAAATCGATGTATTCCTTGGCCATTGGTGCTTTGCCGGCGACAGTGGCTTCCGGGATTGGTGTGACCTTGTGGGTGTTGGTTGGTGCTGTGCTGCTGGCGTTTTCTGGTGCGGTGATTAAGAGCGGCAGCAATCTGATGAATCAGCGGGGTGTTTAGCTGCTGTACGGTCTGAACAAGAAAGACGCCACGGCCTTAAGAAACGATCCGGCATTGTCGCGCGCTTTATCCACGGCTTTTGAAAAGCTATATCAAAAACCTCATGACAGCTTTTTTGCATCGATCAAAGAGATCAAGTCCTGGCAGACTGTTGGGCTTGTGGTGATTTTTGCGGCGATTGCCGGCGTGGGCGGGATGAGTTTGCCGGCTGGTGCGCTGGGCGTTGCCATCCTCAAAGGCGCCGGCGTCGGTCTGGTCGTACGCGTATTAGTTTCGGCTGCGGTCTGGTTCTTTATGGATAGGATCTGGAAGAATTTAGCATTTGTAGATTTTGTTTCTGATTATTTAAGTTCCGAAAAAGAAAATGGACGTTTGGATGATCAAACACAAGAAGTTATTACAAGAGAAAGCGACAAAGCAAAAAAAGAGAACGCTGCGGCTCAGGGAAGCAGCATGCCGTTTAAATATCGTTATCATGCATGGTTAACAATTTTGACATTGAAGCATCCTTTGGCCATGGGCGTGTTGAGTTTCGCTTTGGGTAGGATGCTGATGGTGGTGATCAGCTCGATCATTTCTTTACCGATTATGGCGGTTTTGGTGCCGGGCATGGAGTCATCAGCATCCATTTTTGATCTTGGCGCTTTGAGACTGCTCGGCTTTTTGGGAGACTGGATGAATGCGGTTGCGCTTCCGCATCAGATTTCCAGTCTCTTTCATACCATGGTCACTGTCTGGTTGTTGAGAATGGTTCCTTCGACTTTTATACGGATGCGCAACCATCTCAGCGGAGTACAGGATGCGAATGCTGTGTATGATCAGTATCATTCAGACAAGATAACAGCGCAAGCCGTCCGTGATCTTCTGGCATCTGGACGTATTGATGGGGGCAGCAGGCCTCTGTTGAAGGCATTGCTTATCAATGAGATCACACAAGAATTGAATTTGGATGGCGACCCTGTTGGCAACGGAAATCCCAACGCCTGGAATTGGGTGAAGTATTACGGGATGCCAACGGTTGGAACGATTTTGGCTGTTGTTCTTTTGCCGTTGGGCGCAGGGTTGTATGTTTTGGCGAGAGGATTGGGTTGGGTAAGATTTGAGGACGGACAGATGAGGGTTTCTTCGTTCCTGGTTGAGAATCCATTCTTGCTGGCGTTTATCAAGGAAGGTGTTCAATTTGCCAGTTCTTTTGGATATATGTATACGATCGGCGCTGAAATTGATGCGGTTTTATCAGGATCAGACTATTTGAAGGAACATCCATTACTCGGGTTTATGGGAGAGCCGATTAGCAAGGTGGCCCATGCCTTTGAAGATGATCATGGTGTGATTGCCTGGGGCCAAGGTGTGAAAGATGCCATTGAAAAACAAACGGGGATTGATTTCACAAATGCCTTTTATCAGCATGTTCTTCGTGGTCATGGAAATTTTGAGGATGCCGCGGCATATAATCAGCAGCTGCACAGTGATAAAGAAACCGCAGAATATTGGCAGGCGCTGGGACGCGAGGCAGGGATTGATCAGGTTGCTCAGCGCAGGGCGGATGTTAGTTTGGCCTGGGACGCGCTGAAAGCCCGGCCTGTCAGTGAAAATCATGAGCAGGCAACGATGGGTGATTTGGCAGAGTCCATCGGTTTTACAGGAGAGATTGAAGGTTCTTCTGATCATCAGAAGATTTTGAAGGCGATTATTTTTGATGCGCTGCTGCAGGATAACGATAGTTATCCTCAAGGCACGCTGGATATCAAAGGCATGCACAAAACAGGCAAAGTCCAGCACAGCGTTTTTGTAGAGCTCGACCTGATCAAGGCTGTGAAGGACGCAGGAACGGATGATATTCGAAAGATCATGGGTGAGGTGGATCGGTTTAAGGCAGGAGTGTATGAGATTTACCGTCGGATCGAAAGACGCGAACGATCCCAAGGAGAGTATAATATCGAAGTTAGGAAAGAGGCGCTTGAGGACCTCAAACAGCTTCAGGACACATTCCGTCTTAAGAAAAATACTTATACCGGTGAAGCAGCACGGCAGATGGCGACCAACGGTAGATTGCTTGAGCAGTTGTATGGCGAGATGGAGCGGTTGACCAACAAGGCGGAGAAAAAGGATCAAGAGATTGAGGCCTTGGCCAAGGAGATCAAGGAGCTTCAAGCCCGCAAGAATTTGAGCGCTGCGCAGAAGCAGCAATTGAAGGCCAAAGAGGGCACGTATCAAGAGAAGGTTAAGGAGTTGGGCAAGCTGCAGACGCAGATCGGAGAGAAGACGCAGGCAATCGCGCAGGCCAGTCATCCGGTTGCGGATATTCGCTGGGCGACGACAGAAGAGCAGATGGCTAATGAGCAGCAGCATGCGGCAGATTTGGATGCGTCAGTCTTTGAAAATATCGTATTCGGGGCACATGCGATCAGCCGACCGACGGCGCAGTTGAATGCGTTGTTAGACGACATCGGCCGCACAGGATATGCAAAGGTCAATGGCAAAGAGATTGACTATACGATTAATCTTGCGTATCGAGATCTCAGCGCATTATATGCGGCAGCGGCAGGTGAGCATCGTTCTGAGACAGAGACAGTCAAGGAATTCCAGACGCTGAACAAGGCATATATGGTAATGTCTGATGTCGAAGGCAAAAAGATGGAGTTGTCAAAGAATGCGGACAAGAGATATCGTACTTATGCCGCGAACATCAGATTCGGCCGTGCATTGATTGCGCAGGACCAGCGTGCCATTACTGCGTTGAAAGAGATTGCTGCCGAGACTGGTTTGGCCAAAGACAATGATACGCGAAAGAAGATCGACGGGTTTATTAAGAGATATATTGATGGTCGGGAGATGAGAGAGCAGTGGACGTCTGAGGTGGTCAAGGCTCAGCAGAAGCATTTGCGCGCAGTGGCTGCTCAGAGAGCGAAATATCAGCGTATTCATCAAGAGAGAGTGGCCGCAGCAAGAAGAATGGCTGATCGCGTGGAGAAGGAACGGCAGAGAATCATCAAAGAATTTAAGGAATATCAGGCGCAAAAGAACAAGCAACGGGATGCCAAATGGAGTCCTCAGGCTGTTGGTGCAAAAGAGCCTGCGGTGACCGCTGACGTTCCGGTTGAACCAACACCGGTTGTTGTGCCGTCGACGGTGTCTCCGTATATTCCAGGGCCAGATGTGGTTGAGGCTCCTGCTCCAGTGGCTGAAGCTTCCAAGACTGAGCCGTCGGTTGAACCAGCGCCTGTTGTTGATGCTCCGGTTAAAGCGTCAGAGGTGTCAGATTTTGTTCCGGCGCCAAGGGCCGAGGCTCCCAAGGTTGAGCTGCCCACTGAAAAAGCCCCACAATCTTTACCTGCAGAATCCATTCCTGCACAAAAGGCAACGGTTGTTGCAGAAAACCATCGGTCAGATGCAGCGGATATACCGAACACCGATGTGATGGCGCCGGTCATTGATACCCGCATGCCCGTGGTCAACGAAGAACGTCATGAGCCGGCAGTGGCGGAAAAAGTTTCTGGAGAAACCCGCGCACCTCCGGTGAAAGTCAGCGCAGAATTTATGCAGGCAGTCAAAGATTATCGCGGGGAAAATTACGCGGCGGCTATCCGTGCATTTGAGGCGATCAATGATGCATCAGTCAAGGCTCAACGGGATATGTATTTAGCGTTGGCTTATTTGCAACGAGGCAGCGCGAAAGATATTCAAACAGCCATCGCCCTGCTCAAGCCGTATCATGCCGATCCGATAGCGCTTTACAATTTGGCCTTAGCGCAGAGCAGAGTGAACAATGCGGCTGAGTCTGTCGACGGTTATACACAGGTGATCAGCAATGATGCGAACGCTCACGCGGCTTATAATAATCGCGGGGCCATTCATTTTGGCCGTAATGAATTTGCCCGAGCAGAACAAGATTTCTTGAAGGCCATCGCGATCTCCGGCGATGACGTCAATCCTGTGTATTATCGCAATCTTGGTTTAGTGTATGTCAAAATGGAGAAGATTGAGCCGGCTGTTAAGAATCTTGAAATGGCGTTGGCAGTTCAATCACGCCAAGAGATTGAGGCAGCTGAGAAGGCAGCACAACAACGGTTGGATGCGTTAAAGAAGAAAGGCGCCAATGCTGATATTCAGAAAGAGATTGATGAGGCTCAAGCTGAATTAGATAAAATCCGCAAGGCCAAAGAGGCCTCTTCTACTGACGCGGGTGCTGTTGTTGAGATCACCTTCCCGATCGTCAGTGAGAGAGGGACCAATCTTGTGTCCAGTGAAGATTTAGGATCACTGATAACATATTTCTTTGCCGCGGGCAATGAGGCCGATGCAAAAGAAATTTTAAACACCTTCTGGCAGATCTCGCAAAAGAGCACGGCGTTTGCTGGATTTAATTCCCAATATAATGTTCATACCGGCAAGCCCACTGCAAGCGATCGGCCGGCCATTGCACAAATCAGTATTGGTCTGGCCGCTGTGAATGATCCTGAGTATTTGCCATTGGCGAAGAGATTGGGCGATGTGCTTTTGGATTCGCAATATAAGATCAGCAACGGTCCAGTGCGCGAAGCGCAGGGCGCCCAGAGAATGACAACGCAAGACAATCTTCGCGCGTATCAGTTCTTTGGCGCGCTGTATCAGGCAACCAACGATCCGCGTTACCAACAGGCTCAGGCCGATATTAAGAATTGGCTGAAGACAACAGCATGGAGACCTCAATCCGGTTATTTTGTCAGCGGCATCCGCATTTCTGACGGTCCACAGGCAGCCAGAGAAGAGATCATCGGCCGATCTGCCGTAACGGATGT
>CAZBHY010000040.1:0-2732 GCA_964491705.1 uncultured Planctomycetales bacterium | reverse complement strand
CGTGGAAACATTAAAGGACATGGGCATTGATCCGAAGCTGCTGATTCGCGCCATGGAGAAAAATCAGGTCAAGAATAAACACACCAACACGAATGGTCAGACATATGAGGTCAGAGGGTTGGCTGGCGACAAGAAGCTTTCATCAACCATCAGCATCAGAAGCACAGCATTGGCGGTCATGGCCTACCGCGTTGCGGGAGAATCGTGGAAGGCCAGTGATTTTGCCAGAGAGTTGGACCGGTTGAATGTTGCTCATACAGGCATGCTTCCGTCGAAAATTGAGACGGACAAAGGCACGATGCCGGTGTTGTCATTAGAGAATTCTGTGTTGAGATTGTTGGCGGCTATTCAGGCGGGTCAAGATACCAGCGTTGAGTTAAGCAATTTGAAATTGATGTTTATCTCTCCTGAGAAAACTTTGTTTGGTTTGCGCGAAAGCGAAAGCGCATACACACAGTCATTAATCAATATTTTGCGCACTCAACAATTTGCCCGTGATTGGGCGGCGCGCATCAACAGTTCGTCGATGTCTGACGCTGAAAAAGTCAATGCCTTGCGTGTCTTGGTGGATTTCAGCGGCAATACACCGTTTGGCAGCATATTGCCAGGCGTGAAGATTGGCGGTGCCACATTGTCTTTGGGTGTTCCGGAAAGCACCCAGATCATCGAGGCTGGACAAATTCTGAATGGTTGGTTTCAGAATGGATTTTCATTCTCAACCAGCGGATTCTTAGGGCTGGCTGCGTTAGCGAATATTTTCTCTGATCAGATGAATAAGGGGCCATATAAGGATCTGGTGAAGCGTGGCGGGGTCCTCGATACATATTCGACATTTAATTGGATCGTGGTGCGCGGCGAAGGCGCTGATTATATCTACAATCCGATGATCAAAGATGGAAAAATCATCATGAAGGATGCGAAGACAGGTGTGACGCGCGTCGTTCCTATCACAGATGATCTGATGAAGAAAATACAGCAAGCCATCGGATTAATCCCTGACGGAGGCAAAAAATTTGATGCCGTGGTTATTTATTCACCGACGCAGGCTCAAATTATGGCGGATATTGCAAAAATAGGCGATGGCGCATGGAATTTTTATTCTGAGCGGCCGATGTATTCTGAGAAATTGTTGAATCAATTGATGCCGTATTTTGAAGGCGTTGATCAAGCGGTGCTCGCAGAAAAATTAAGACGCGGCCACTTCCAGATCATATGGAAAATTTCGCCGGATCGCAATGAGATTATGTTTGTCGCGGATATGTTCCACAGTGTTGATGATAAACTCAATGATTTGGACGCCATGAAGAATGGGACAATGGAAAGGCGCCGTGTCTTTGAAACAGAGGGCTTCTTACGGGCGAACAATGCATGGCAGGAATTGGGCAGCATGATTCCATTGACGTCAGGCGCGACTTTGCCGCGTGCCCGTAAGATCATGGAAGGCGCAGCTGGTTGGGGGTATTTGATCGATCCGAAGACCCAAGAGGTCACATTGATTGAGAGCGGACTGGCCTTGCCCAAGACGACGATGGAAGAGGTTCCGGTCACGCCGTTCCAGCGCGATTCCAACGGAGAGTTTATAACGGCGATGGCTCCGGTCGACGCTCAAGGACGGATTGTTCAGTATGGTATTAAGACAGCACGGTTGGCGTATATGATGGAGCATGGTCTTGACGGAATGTTCTTTGCGTCCAACGGAACAGAGTATCTGCACGTCAAGTCGGATTTAAACAGCGTGGAGACAATTCCGTATGGCATGGAAGTGGCTTATCCCAACGGCGAGAAAGCAGAAAAGATTATGTTGTTGCGTGGCGTTGCTCCTGAATATTTTGCTGATTTGGGTGACGGGCAGGCGATTTTCAGTGCGCTGGTCAAAGAAAAATATCTGAGAGAAGATGGTTATGTGATGCCGGGGCGGTCGGTCCGTGACGGATTGTCGGGATATACGGCTGAGCAGACGGCAACAATCGCACGGATTTTGGCGCAGGCATCCCGTCCATTTATTGTTACGCGCGATCAACGTTATACAGGCCGTTCACGCCTGTCCGATCAGCGCGGAAGATTCATTGTGATTGAACAGAGCGTGGATGCCAGAGGCCAGGTGCGTGAGGTTACCCGAATCGAGGACGCGCAGAAGATTGTTGCTGACGCCAAGGCTGGATCACTCAATCGTGAGAAGATCATTGCCAGGGGCATATTTGAGAATGGCGGTGTACGGTATTTCTATAACACGGTCGATGACCGGGCCGCATTGGCTGCTTTGAAGATAAGGACGCTGGATGAGCGTTTGTATGTGGAAAGGGCTGGAAATGTTGCCCCGTATATTATTGAGGCGAAGGCCAATGTCGGACAGGCTGTTGACGGCCGACCGGTGATTGTTGAGTATCCTGCCAAGCCTGTTACGGATACGGTCAGCGGTACGACGTATATTGATGTGACCACTGGTGATGCGGTCGTCGGAACTGTGACGGCACCGGTAATGAAGGGCAGTGATTTGACGAAGATGGGCATTGAAGTACCGGCGGCAACAGGTTCTGTTTCAGGTTTAGCAGATAACGCAGCGGTTGGGCAGAGCATCGAGGGTGCGCAGGCAACAGGTTCTATCTCAGTAGAGAACATAGCGGCTGGTCAGGCAACAACAGGACTCACGCTGACATTGACACCAGCCAAGTCGACGACAGAAAGCATTATTGGCGCACAGGTCGCTGCTGGCAATGCTGTTGGCATGACCG
>CAZBHY010000039.1:0-10573 GCA_964491705.1 uncultured Planctomycetales bacterium | reverse complement strand
GTGTTAGAGCAAACACGGTACCCTGTGGTTTTGGAGGAAGTCGCGTATGCGCCAGAATCGAACAATGGTCGGAGGCATTTTGAGGGATTGACACATCGGATGAAGGAGATGGGGGCAAGTGTGATCGTTCCGGCCATTATTCAGGACAGCGTGTTGGGATTTTTTGTCCTTGGGGAGAGGAAGGACAAGAAGTTGTATCATTCTGCCTTGGTCAGCGTCTTGGCGGTCTTGGGAGATCAGGCCGCATTGGCGATTGAAAACTGCCATTTTCTGGAAGCCGAGGCTCAACGCATGGAGCAGATGGGCCATGAGGAGCGGAGGATGTCGCTGGATCATGTGACCAGTTCTATGGCCCATGAGATTGACAATCCCATGGCGGTCATTCAGGGACAGGTGGATGTCCTGGCGATGGATCTGGAGGACCTGCGGATCACGATGCCGGATGAGCTTCGCGCATCCATTCATAAATCGATGGACTATATCCTGGAGGCCCGCCGGCGGGTCAGTGGGATGATCCACGCGATTAGGGAATATTCCCAGAAAACAACCGGTGAGTTTAAACCGGTGACACTGCAGGATGTCTATGACGGTTATTGGAAGCTGTTCGGATCGGAGTTCCAAAAAAGTGAAAATAAGCCGGTGGAATATGTCAGGGATATCGCGCCGGATCTGCCGCACATATTAGGGGACAAGATCCAGCTGGAGGAGATATTTTTTAATTTCGCAAATAATGCGCTTTACGCGGTGCGTCACAGCACAGTCAAAAAGATTACGCTTAAGATCTTTCGTAAAAATGATGATTGGCTCCGCCTTGAGTACGCGGACACCGGCACCGGAATAGACGCAAAAATTATTAAAGATGTTTTTTTGGCGCATGTGACGACCAAGGGTTCATCGGAAGGGACGGGTTTGGGGTTATTCCGCGTGCGCAAGATTGTTGAACTTCATAACGGCAAGGTATGGGCAGAGTCTGAAGGTCACGATCGAGGAACGACGATGATTGTTGAATTTCCTGTGTTTAAAGGCGATGTCCAGGCCTTGTTGGATCAGGATAAGCCATCTGATCCGCCGGTGCATGGGTTTTGAAAAAAATTTTAATTTCTTATCGTTTGAATTGTTGAGCCGTGATGGTGGAACGGAGGACCCAATGAATGAAAAGCAGCTGAAGGTGTTGATCCTTGACGATGAAGAGGGGATCGTTGATTTTATGGGACGAATTTTACGGGCGAGGGGATTGGACACCTGTCAGGCCTGTGATGGCCTTACGGCTGTGCGGATTTTTGAAGAGCAGAGGCCTGACATCTGTGTTTTGGATGTACATTTAAAGGATTCCCTGATCGACGGAGTCGAGGTGCTTGCACGGATCAAGGCGGTTGATCCGCAGGCAGTCTGTATTATGGTGACCCGCATCACAGATCAGGCCACCATTGATCGGTCACGCACACTGGGTGTGTCGGAATATTTGTTTAAACCGATCGACACCAAAAAACTGCTGGGTGTGATTATGCGTGTTGCGGAAAAAATCAGTGGGAAGATGTAAATGGCCAAACCGTTAAGCAATGAAGCCGAGCTTTATCAGCAGATCCGGGATCAACGGATTGCTGTCCATCCCTATGTGTGGGACACGATGTATCATTATCTCGGTGATTATGTTTCGGCGATCAATCTCATCGTGTCGTTTTCGATTGAGAAAAATGATCCGGTTCCGTTAGAGGACGCACGCCGGATTTTGGATTATACACAACGGATAAAAGAGGCTGTCGACAAGGTCCTGCATCCGGAGAAGATCCTTGAAGATGACGACAGGCTGGCACAGATCCGTGGGCAAGAGATGACCCTGCATCCGGTCATTAAGGAATTTTTTATGCATTATGTCGGTAATGATACGCAGATGATCAATTTTGTTGTGAGCTTTTATCTTGATCCGATCGATGAACAGCCCATTCCGGTGGTGGACGCGCAAAAGATTTTGGCGCATACGGTCAGCATAAAGACATTCCTGGACCGGCTTCGGGAAACTACGGCATCCGTCTTAAAATAGCAACATATAAATTCTGTGTGATATAATGCGCTTGTTTATGATCGCGGATTTTTTACCGTCGAAAAAGGGTATGTCATAGGCAATGCACCGGACATCTCAGATCGATGAGGTCGTGATGCGGGCGGTGGTGATTGCGCAGGTTGAGTCAGATAAAAAAATTGAATAAGGAGATCGCAGTGACAGGAGCAGAAATACTCGTCAAGAGTCTTGAAGAACTGGGCGTAAAATATATTTTCGGCTATACGGGAGCGGCCATTCTTCCGGTTATGGATGAGCTGGGGAAAAGTTCAATTGAGATTATTGTGAATTCCAATGAGCAGTCAGCTGCCTTCAGCGCTGCTGGTTATTCACGGTCCAGCGACAGCGTTGGGATTGCCATCGTCACCTCAGGACCAGCGATTACCAATACATTGACCGCGGTAGCGGATTCATTTGCGGACAGCATTCCTTTGATTGTTATTGCCGGGCAGGTTCCCGAACATAAAATCGGGACGGATTCTTTTCAGCATATTGATGTATCAGCTGTGTTTGGCCCGACCGCAAAAAAAGTTATCCTCGTTGAGAGTATCGACAATATTGAATCGATCATTAAAGACGCGTATTTTTTGGCGAAATCCGGGAAGCCAGGGCCTGTTGTTATTGATATTCCGATTAATCTGCAGCAGAGCATTAATGAATATGCCGGGAATAATCTTGAGCGGTTCAGGACGGTTTACGAGACAGAGTGTCATTTGTCGGATCAGCAATGCGCGCAATTTTTTCATCTGTTGACAGAGGCGCAACGCCCGTTGTTGTATCTGGGAGGAGGACTGAATTCTCAGCAGGGCAGTGAGGCCATACGGCGCTTCAATTCTATTTTTCAGATTCCATCGGTGAATACGTTGATGGCAAAAGGGGTTGTTGATGAGAATGATCCGGCATCGTTGGGGTTATTGGGCATGTTTGGGACGCCGTATGCCAACAAGATCATCCAGAACAATGATTTCTTTTTTGCCATCGGTGTGCGCTGGGATGATCGTGTGGCCGAAAAAGTCGGGTTCGCGATCGAATCGAAGATTGCTTATATCGATATCCATCCGCAGAAGGTTTATCAAATCAGAAATGAGCGCAATCCGGATTTTTCGTTTATCGGAGATGCGGCCAACGCGCTCTATGATTTGACTGATTATGCCCAGAGGAAAAATATCACAATCGCCATTGACGACTGGATTGATTATGCGGTTGCGTTGAAAAAACAGTGGCCTCTGAATTATCGCCGAGATGGGCAATATATTCATCAGGCCGAGGTCCTGGATTGTTTAAGCGCAATGATTGATGACAACACGATTATTACGACTGGTGTCGGCAATCATCAGCTTTTGGCGGCGCAGTATTTTCGCATGTCAAAACCCAAGACGTTTTTGACATCTGGAAGTTTTGGGACAATGGGGTTTGGCATGCCGGCGGCTGTGGGGATACATTTTGCTAATCCCTCTGCGACAGTGTTGGTTATTGACGGAGACGGCAGTTTCCGTATGAATATGGGGGAAATGCATACCATCGGATCATTGGGATTGCCAGTCAAGATCCTTCTTCTCAATAACCGAAGCGATGGGATGGTGCGAAACCTTGAGGATGTTGCTTATGGCAAAAGGCATTCTGCAACGGAACGAGTCGCGGATGTCAATTTTGCGGAACTTGCACAGCATTGTCATTATGCGTTTGCCAAGAGGATCACATCCCGGTCTGAGTTATCGGAGGCGCTGAAATCTTTCCTGCAAACAGCAGGGCCGTGTTTGTTTGAGGTCATAACCGATATGGAAGAGGTTTTATACCCTGTGGTACGGGCAGGGTGTTCGTATAAGGATATGGATCTGGGACCCTATATCCGAGAAATACCGAATGCATAATTTAAACACAGGAGTGGGCATATGAACGTGTTGGAGAATATTCCCTATAACGATAGTAAAATGGGCAATCGCAAAGTGGTGGATGAGAAGCACCTTCTAATTATGCAAATTGCTTTAAAGCCTGGGCAAAGTGTGCCTCCACATAACGCCAATTCACATGTTCATTTGTTGGTTGTCAGGGGCGCGTTAACGGTGACTTTGAGTGGTGCAGACAATCATGTCAAAGAAGGGGATTTATTGCCGGTTGCCTATCAAACACCCATGATCATCACAAATACCGGCCGTGAGGATGCTACGTTTTTAGTATTGAAAACGCCCAATCCATCTGAGATGTCATCCCCGCAATCGTGACGATCCCCGATCGTTGAACGTTGAAATGTAAGAGGTGGGAACAGCTGTGTCGTTTTGCCGGAATCGCATTAAAATAAAAAATGGTGATCCGGCAGCATATAATACTGAAGGAATTCGTTGGTGATGGCACGCATATCCAGGTGCATGCCGACGACTGGAATTTTTTCAGGAACAATGGCCTGCTGCGGTTCGCGGATTGCATGCTCCGTTGAATATAATGTTTTAAAACCAATCGCTTCAAACAGCCATGCCATCAATGGATTGGCCTGGATAAAAATGTCATCGATGCAGTGACGGATGGCATCCCGATAAACTCCTTTACATAAGCCGAAATACATTTGTTCGCGGATGTCTTTTTGGAACGCCAGACTGCCCACCTGTTCGATATTCCGGCCGCGGCTACGAAATTTTTTTAAGGGATAATGGGTTTCGATGGGAAGGCTTTGTACTTGGGGGGCAGGCATTGATTCGTTATCGGAGACAAAACGGGAGTTTTGCGGATCCCGGATAATCCGCATGGTGCCGCCGATATCGCCAGATGTCCCGGAACAAAACCCAATCAAATGATCTGTGTATTTTTGAAAATCAAGTTCATCTGTTTGTTGTTGGTCGGGGTATAAATGATGGGGAAGGAAGTTGCGTTCAAGGCAAAACACTTTATATCGTAATGCAAAGGCCTGGGCGCGTTGGTGGTCTGTGTGGGCGTAATCAAAATAATAGCGCTCTTGGATGATGCGTGATGCTTTATGGCGCGCATGTTTAACTTTTCGATTATGACGTGAAATTGACGCAAATTTTTCTAACAAGCTGTTCATATTGCTGTCCGTGATGCCTTGCGGGGAAGCTAACCTTAGCTGCTTGCTCAAACTGTCATGACCACCGTTGCGATTGGCTACATATATAGCACACATTGGGGGAAATGCTAAGAAAATTTTTGGGACGCCTTTTTTTATCCAAGTGCGGTCAGCCGTGAAGGCAGGTGGGCGACGGGGACAGCATATGATCAGCATCGTCGTCTTCAGAACAGTGGTGAATTTCCAACGGCGTCCTTGCACAGTGTTTTTTTTACCTTATAATATAAAATACTTGGGTATCATTGATCAAAAGAGGTCATAAAAAATGTCACGGGTACTGAAATGTGTTGCCAGCATTGTGTGCTGTCAGCTGGCGGGTTTTGTGGGCAGCGTTTCGACACGGACGTCGGTTGATACTTGGTATGCAACACTTGAGAAGCCGTTTTTTAATCCTCCCGCATGGATATTTGCTCCCGTCTGGATTGTTTTGTATGTTCTTATGGGCATCGCGTTTTTTTTGGTTTGGGATATGGGCTGGACCATGCCGCGTGTGCGCCATGCGATGTTCGTTTTTTTACTGCAACTGCTGATCAATGCCGTTTGGTCGCCGGTGTTTTTCGGCCTGCAGAATCTCTTGTTGTCGGTTTTTGTGATTATTGCGTTGTGGTTGGCCATCGTGTGGACCATCCGAGAGTTTGCATCACTTTCGAAAACAGCGGCGTTGATTTTGGTGCCGTATTTTTGTTGGGTAAGTTTTGCCTTGGTTTTGAATATTACGATCTTTTTTTTGAATCGATAGCGGATCACGATGACGCATCATCAAAGGTCTGGACCAATCAGTGAGGACGCACGCATTAGCGTCACTGGATGATGATAGACATGGCCAGAATGGAAAAAACATCGCATGAAATCAGGCAAGATTGATTTAGGCATAAAAAAGACGGTCTGGGAACGATTTACTTTTTGGGCACGCAACCTACGCTCACAAAAGTTGTTTCAGGCCCTTGCCATGTATTGTTCTGGCGATGTTCTAGATGTGGGCGGGCGGGATTTTTTTCTTACTGCAGAATCCCGAAAAATCTCGTTTTTATCATGGACAACCCTGGATAATATGAGCATGTCCAGCGCAGGGATTGCGGATGCGCGTTTTCATTTCATTCATGGCGATGGCTGCGCGATTCCATGCGCGGATCAATCGTTTGACACGGTGCTTAATATTCAAGTCCTCGAGCATGTGTTTCATCCCATGACGATGGTTCAAGAAATCGCGCGGGTCTTGAAGGTGTCCGGGCATGCGGTTTTTCTGATTCCGCAGACATCGGTTCTTCATGAATTGCCGGCGCATTATTATAATTTTACACGTTTTTGGATTGAGCGGGTGATGACTGAGTCTGGTCTTGCGATTGTGGAATATCACGCGCTGGGTGGCGTGTGGTCGTCAATGGCATCGCATTTGGTGTATTTTTTCTTTGAGTGTTTTCGTGTGCGCGGGATGTCTGATCAGCGGATTATTCGCAATGTGTGGTTTTATATTTTGTTTCCGTTGATGATCGTGTATGCGGTGATCAGCATTCCGATCTGTTTAGTACTGAGCCTGGGGGATCTTCAGGAAGAGCCGAATAATCATCTGGTTGTCGTTCAGAAAAGCCGGAAATAAAACAGCAGGTATGATTTTAGCATCATCGGGTGTTTTTGTAGGCAGTTGTGTGAAATGGGAGTCGGCAGGAATTACATGGTACAACCAACGAAAAGGGGGCGGGCAGATGGGAGACAAAAGTAAGGGAAAGAAAGACAAAAAGAACAAGAAACCAAAACAAGTGAAAAAATAGTATTGCATTCAGGCGGCGAATGGGTAATTCTATCATTCGACGCCTGAATAAATTTTTTGCGGCATCCCATCTTTTCACAGCGGTTAATCAACGCGATTCTTTGATCATTAATGCCCAACGCATATTTTCAAGCAACTTATAATATTTTCAATCGTCAGGCTGTAGCGATGGCAGCCGGATATGGATCTTATTGTTACGCGTGTGATTGTACACATGATGAGAAAAGTTCGATTTTGTGATGTCGGGTTCAATCCTAATCTTTTTATCAGTCTCGTCGCGGACATTGATCTAGGAGGATGTCTCGCTATACGTTTTGGGATAGATGATCAGAAGGTTGTGACCCGGATGGCGGTGCGCCAGATATTTGGGAAGCTGTTCAATCTCTGAATGATTCGGAAGTTGTCTTTTTCGGCTGCCAATAAAAACAATTAGGTCGTTTTTATCCATCAGCGTGGTGATCGCTGTAGGATTATTCCAGTAGATAAAGGGCTTGTAGGTGCTGGAGTCGGTGAGCATCGCTTGCTGATTTTCATATTTGACAGCGGATAATGTGGCGGTGTCCCCATAAAAGGTCATGGTTGCGCTGAGTTGTTTGGATAGGGATTGCAGTAGATGGGTCCAGCTCACAAAGCTGCTGCCGGTTGCGGGGTGAAATGGCACCAGAACGATGATGCGCTGGGTGATGGTTAATGGCTGAACCAGGTGGCTGATCAGGATTTGTTCATCGCTATGGCGAATGATATCGTCGGTGATTTCGCCAAAAATACGATTTTCAGTTTGTGTCTGACCGGACCAGCCAATGACAACATCGGTGATCATCAATTCTTTGATCGCGCGCAGAATTCCGGTGGTGATGTTAGTGTCGATGCGGGAAACAACGTGCACGCTATGGTCTGTTGCCGAGGCATATTGGATCGCGTCTTCCAGGTTGTGATTGCTTTCCAAGATTTTTCTTTTCACATCCGGCGAATCGTTAATGACGACCATCGGATAGATCGGCTCTACGGAGTGCGGATCTTTGATCATAACAGACAAGTCAATCAGCGGATGAATATTGGCCGGATTGGCAATGGGCACGAGGATGCGTTCTGGGGTTTTGGAAATATCCGGTGCGGCATTGCTTTCGCTGACCGCCAGTGCGCGTCCGGCATGGTCGACCACATAGGAACTGATCAGACATGTGACTAAAATCATGATCACGGTTCCGTTGAGAATATTTTCATCAAAGATGCCCAGATCGAAGCCAACCAGCACGGCCGCCAGCGTCGCTGCGGCTTGCGCATTGCTCAATCCAAAGATGACATTGCGTTCTATTTTTGAATAGCCCAAGGTTTTTTGCGTAAAGAATGCTGCCAGCCATTTACAGATGGTGGCTGTCACGGCCATGGTCAGGGCGATGGTTAAGGCGCGCGGTCCTTGGCGAATCACAGTGATATTGATGAGCATCCCCACACCGATTAAAAAAAATGGAATGAAGAAATTGTCGCCGAAGAATTGCAGGCGGTTCTTCAGCGGGGATGTATGTGGAATGAGCCGGTTGAAGGCCAGTCCAGTCAGGAAGGCCCCAATGATCGGTTCCAGATAAACAAGTTTGGATAATGCCGAGACAGTGTAGAGGGCCGTGAGGATAAAAATAAATTTGATGCCTGCATTGTCCTCATATTTTTTTAAAAACCATTGCCCCAGGCGTGGAAGAAGCAGGAGAACCAACATGATAAAGGTAGATAGGCTGAGGATGATTTTAATCCAGGAGTCTGCTGTGAGATTTCCTTTGGCGTAGTCGGCAATAATGGCTAACACCAGCAGGGCCGCGGTATCGGTAATCAGGGTGCCGCCGATGGTGACTGTGACAGATTTGCTCTGTGTGATGCCGAGCTTACTGGCCGTTGGGTAGGCCAAAAGAGTGTGTGATGCAAACATGCTCGCCAATAAGATAGAGCTGACCCAACTCAGATTGAGAATGTAATGACTGACCAGCGTGCCAATGATCATGGGGATGCTGAATGTGTATAGCCCGAAAATAATACTATGGTTGCGTTGTTTCTTAAAATAATCGAGATCGATTTCCAATCCAGCGAGAAACATAATATAGAGTAAACCGATCGTACGGAATAGAACAACAGTTGCGTCTTCGGTGAGAATCTGTACCCCGTGCGGGCCGATGGCAATTCCGGTGAGGATGAGGCCGATGATCGCTGGGATGCGCAGTTTTTCCGACACGACCGGTGCGAGCAGGATGGTGAGCAGGATGACACAGAAGATCATTACGGGTTCAGAAATCGGCAGAGTCAGAATAGAGAAATTGATCATAAGTGATGATTGCGTAAAGATGTTTGACGGTTGTTTGATTAATGTCGCCCTGACTATAGCAAAATTTTTCACGCATTCCAAGTGTTTTGGGTGTATATATTATTCACGTACGTTTTAACTGTGATAAGGGTAACATCTTGTTTTTTGATCAAAAATAGTCCATACTTGTTAATGTTTTTACTAATAAGATTTTTATTAAAAGATTATCGGTTAACATTTTTCCTTCACGCAATATCCGTTAGAGACATAACCAGATATGAATATTGGGGCTGTGAATATTGGGGCTGTGCACATTGTGGCAGCGATGGAATGATAAGCCGATAACTCATGAACAATGTCAGGAGTAGATATGTTTATTTCACCAGCCTTTCGCAGGATTTTAAGAACTGTCAGTGCTCTCACAGTTACTATTTTTACATTCAATTCCGGTTTAAGTTACGGTCAGGTGCCCCTTGCATCCATGCTGCCGCCGCCTGGACAGATGATCGCAGTGACATCGGCCTTCACGCCGGTGATCTTGAAAGGCATGACGATCCATCCGGATGATCCGCTGAAGTTTGATTTTATTTTTGACACCGGTACAGCGGATGCCGATGGCGCGGTGATGCGCCAGGAAGCGGATAAGGCGATCAAATATTTTTTGGCTTCGTTGACGGTCCCGGAAGATGAATTGTGGGTCAATTTGTCACCGGAAGAGAGCGGGCGGGTCGTTCCCGATGCTTTGGGCCGAACAATGATGGGTCGAGACCTTTTGGCAGAAGATTATGTGCTCAAACAGCTTGCGGCATCGTTATATCATCCCGATGGTGACATTGGGAAAAAAATATGGTCAAACATTTATGATTTAGCTGAGCGAGAGCTGGGTTCTAGGGATGCGGCAGTGAAAACATTGAGTCGGGTATGGATTGTGCCAGAACGCGCGCAGGTTTGGGAAAACAATGGTCAAGTGATCATTCTTGACAGCCGATTGAAGGTGATGTTGGAAGAGGATTACATAGAATCGGCCACGTCAACGACTGATGCTACGCCCCGCGCAGCTGAGGCGTTCCTGCCGAAGGCAGGAAGCGAAGCTAGCGCTCTTGCGGAGCAGGGTTTCCAAAGGCAAATCCCTGAGGGAGTTGGTACCGTCGCAGAGTTTGATTCGAAGGTCATCCAGATCTATCGTGATGTTTTGATTCCCGCGATTGAGACAGAGGTGAATGAAGGGGAGCATTTTGCCACGTTACGGCAGATTTATTCCGCGTTGATTTTAGCATCGTGGTACAAGATCCGTTTGAAAGAAGGGCTTCTGATGAAGGCCTACGCGGATCAAAATAAAGTGTTGGGCATTGAATTTACCGATGGAGCGCAGACCAATGA
>CAZBHY010000038.1:1505-10728 GCA_964491705.1 uncultured Planctomycetales bacterium | reverse complement strand
GGAAATTCCGATTGATCTCATAAACCCTCTCTAATCCGCCAACCAATAAACGTTTGAGATACAGCTCCGGTGCAATCCGCAAAAACACATCCATATCATAGGCATTGTGCTTGCTCTGAAATGGACGACCGCGGGCGCCTCCGGGCATTGGCTGAAGCATCGGTGTTTCGACCTCCAGAAACCCGCGCTCATCAAAATAGCGTCGAATATAAGAAACAATGCGGCTGCGTTTGATAAACACATCCCGCACATCCAGATTGGCAATCAGGTCCAAATAACGCTGCCGATAACGGATCTCCACATCCTTAAGACCGTGCCATTTTTCCGGCAGACACATCAGCGATTTTGCCAGCACAATCAATTCAAAAACACGGATGCTGTGTTCACCCGTCTTGGTCGTAAATAATTCCCCTTTAACACCGACAATATCCCCGATATCCAAAGACTCAGCAATCTCAAACAATTCTTCACCGACATTGTCTTTACGCACAAAGATCTGAATCTTATCCGTCATATCCCGCAGATCCATGAACATCACTTTGCCGTGCTTACGATTGGCCATCACCCGACCGGCAGCAATGGCGCTTTTGCCTTCTTCAAATGTCTGTAGAATCGTCTTTACTGGAATCGCACCCTGAAAACGCTGGCCGTAAGGATCAATGCCCTTGCTAACCAACGCTGTCAATTTTTCCGCCCGAATCTGCCTGATTTCATCAACTTCCATCGAAAATCCTTTTAAAATGGTTATAAATATGAGTATAAATAATATTCCTATTATAAAGCTTAATGATTATATAGAAAAAGCGACAGGGTGTCAACGAAAAGGGAGAATGCTCTATCGACGGGAAACAAAAAATATCTCATCGGGAAGGATTTTTAACCCGCCGATCATCACACGGCGTCCATAACCCTTTACAGCAAAAAATCAGACGAAATAGTTTTACGGATATGAATACGTTTTTTACAGACGCGCAGATAACTCACGGCGGAGAAGAAAAACAACAAGAAAGAATTTCCAAAAAAATATGCCGCCAATCATGCACGGCGGCCCAAAATCATGTCCTGCCCATGCCCCGCGCATCATCCTGAGACAAGACAGATACCAGCCTGATCGGCCATGGCAACACATCGCGGTTGATCAATGATCAGCGTCTTACCCGCCTCAATACCCAAACACGCGCAGTGAACTTTGATCATAGTCCGGATCGTTCGCGGCCCAATGACCGGAACATCAAAACGGGAATCCTGATTAGGCTTGCTGGTTTTCACAACCACGGCACCCGAATGGGCGATCCGTCCGCCGCGCAGAATACAGCGATCTGTCCCTTCCATCGCCTCAATCGCGACAATCGCCTTTTCCTTGATCACGACGGTCTGCCCGATGTCCAAACCGCCCATGTGCTTGGCAAGACTTTGACCAAACTCAATATCCGCGATTTCTGTTTCAGACGGTTGTCGTCGAGTTAAAACACCTGCTGGTGCAAGCAGATCCTTCAATAAGAGCGTGGAATCAAGGACCTTCAACCCATGCTTGTCTAAAAAATCTGCAACGGCTCCAAAAATCGTATCGGCCTTACGGTCTTGCAACAGAGAAAAAAATTCTTTGAGCTCCTGATCAGACTGCACCACAGGATCAAATAAATTCCGCTGACTGATCTGACCAGCCATAAAAACATGCGTCACGCCCTGTTCCTTAAAAAACGATAGGCCGTCACGCAACTGACTCACCTTAAACCATTTCAAACGCTCAACAAAAAAAGAAAGCAACACAGATGCATCACCCTGCACCCCGGCCGCAATCACCTTGATGCCCTGTTGTCGAGCGGCCCTGGCAAATAAAATCGGAAATTTTCCGCTGCCGGCAATGAGTCCTATGTGTGTCATCTTCATATCTGTGTGTGATCTTACCTAGCGGTCATCAGCCCACGTTTGCTGGATGTGACAAAATCAATCAGATGCCTCAGCGCATCCTCTTGAATCAACTCTTTTTCAATGAGCTCAATCGCATGCGGACGGCTGAGTTGAGAAAAAAATAAAATTTTAAATGCGCGTTTAATATTTTGAATCGTGCCCGCGGAAAACCCAGCCCGTTTCAGTCCGACTGCATTAACACCAAAAATCCTGGCCTGTGACTCCGAACACAACGCAAACGGCGCAGCATCCTGTGTCACCCGAGAACATCCGCCGATCATGACATATTGGCCAACGCGCACAAACTGATGCACAGCACTCAGCCCGCCGATCACCGCGTGATCGCCGATTTCGACATGCCCCGCCAGCGTGGCAACGTTGGCAAGAACACAATCATTGCCGACGCGGCAATCATGCGCAACATGAGAATAAGCCATAAACAAATTTCTGTCGCCGATGATCGTCTTAGATCCGCCGTCAATCGTTCCAGTGTTGATCATCGTATGTTCACGGAACACATTGTTCTCACCAATCTCCAGATAAACCTCATCACCGTCTTTATGCTTCTTGTCCTGGGGAGGTGTGCCGATCGCCGCACCAGGAAAAATGCGCGTGCCGCACCCGATGGTTGTTCGCCCATCCAAATAACAATGACTCATCACACGCACATGATCCTTGATCGTCACATGAGCCCCCACAACCGAATATGGACCAATCTCCACGCTGGGAGCAATCACCGCATCCGGATGAATAATCGCGGTCGGATGTATTTTCAATTCACTCATCATCATTTCCAATCGAACCATCAGGTTCAATATTAAGACCTTGTTAACCAAAAAAAACTTTGCGATCCGCAAACGAAAACATCATGTCTGCCTCAACCACAATCTCGCCATTCACACGCCCTTTGCCGTGCACACTGGTGATCCGCGATCGATCACGGACAACCTCAACCTCCATCACCAGCTGATCTCCCGGCGACGCTGTCCGACGGAACTTTACATTATCCACCGCCATAAACAAACCGATCTGGTCCTTATGCAGTTCTGATTCTTTAAGCAGAACACCCCCAACTTGCGCCATGGCCTCAATCATCAGAACCCCGGGCATAATCGGTTTCTCGGGAAAATGGCCTTGAAAAAAAGGCTCATTCATCGTCAAATTTTTTATGCCCACCGCCCTGCGGACATTATCTGTTTCCACAATACGATCAACCAACAAAAAAGGATACCGATGCGGCAAGGCACCCATAATACCACGGATATCCAGCGCACCCGCAGTTTGTCCCACACCCGAAAAATCTACGGGGAACTTTTTCTTAATATTCTGTTCATAAACCGCTTTGACCAGACACGCGTTTAAATAATGCCCGCTGCGCACCGCGAACACATGTCCATAGATCGGCATTCCAAGAACGCTCAGATCACCGATTAAATCCAAAACCTTGTGCCTGGCGCACTCATCATCAAAGCGCATTTCATTATCCATCGGGCCATTTTCATCCATGATCAAAGTATTGCTGCTGTCCGCCCCCTTGCCCAAGCCAGCCTGCTTTAAATGCTCAACCTCCTGGCGTAAACAAAATGTGCGCGCCGGCGCAATCTCATTCATAAAACTGCTTTCCCCGTCGATGGTAAAATCAATCGTCTGGGGCGATAAACCGAACTTTGAGTAATCCAGCACATAGGTAATCCTGTTTTCATCCGACGGGAAAATCGCAATCGATGCGTCGCCTTTATGAAACATTACCGGGGCTTTTAATGTAATAAAACGGCGCGCTGCCTGCTGAGGCTCGCGGCCCGCTGCATGGATCGACGCAGCAAAAGGCAATGCGCTCCCATCCATCCCCGGGACTTCCGGCCCATCAATTTCAATCAGCGCATTATCCACACCCAAGGCAAACAATGCCGCCGTCAAATGCTCAATCGTCTGAACCGATGATTGACCATTGCCGATCACAGTGCATCGCCCAGTCATGTTTTCCATTTGAATATTATCCGGGCACACCCGCCACACGGGCATATCCATCTGATCGACTCGCCTGAAACAAATTCCCGAATCCTCCGCAGATGGCTTGATCACAATTTTTGCCTTCTGCCCGGTATGCAGACCTATTCCCTCAAGGCTTATTTCTTTCTTTAACGTGTGTTGATTTATCATGATTTTTCAGCCATTCTCTTTTCTAATTCGTGTATTTTCATCTCAAGCTGACGAATAATTTTAAGATACTCAGGCAACTTCGATATAGCCGCAGTGGCCCGCTTCGCCTTCATATGCGGCTGAGCTGGCGAGCCAAGGACCAATGTCCCCGGTTCAACAGAAGCCGTAACACCCGATTGCGCTGCCACCATCGCCCCTGAACCAATCGTAATATGCCCAACCACGCCGACTTGACCGCCCAGCACAACATGATCCTTGATCTCTGTGCTACCAGAAATCCCGACCTGAGATACAATCAAACAATGTTCCCCGATGCGCACATTGTGGGCAATCTGAACCAAATTGTCGATCTTTGTTCCTCGACCAATCACGGTCTTCTCAAAACGGGCACGATCAATGGTTGTATTCGCACCAATTTCTACGTCATCTTGAATTTCCACAATGCCGATCTGCGGGATTTTTTCATGCACGCCTTCATTGGTAATAAAACCGAACCCGTCCGATCCTACCACTGCCCCGCTATGAATAATGACGCGGTCACCAATCACAGCCCGCTCCCGGATGGTCACGTTGGGATAGATCAGACCGTTGCAACCGATCTGAGATTGAAATCCAACAAACGCTCCAGCCCCGATCACTGTATTGTCCCCTATGCGGACACGATCTTCGATCACCGCACAAGGGCCAATGCTGACATTCTTCCCTATAACCGCCGTATCCGCCACCACGGCCGCAGGATGAACTCCCTGAAATGATTGAAATGAATTCTCAGTGAATAATGACACAACGCGGGAAAATGCTGCTGATGGATTTTTAACCTGAACAACTGTTGTCTTGGTCATAATCTTCTCCTGATCAGAAACCAAAACCGCGGCAGCCCGGGTCTCATTTAATAAGGCACTGTATTTTGCATTCGCCAAAAAAGACAAATCTCCCGGGCCAGCTTCCTTCAAACCGGAAAAGCCTTTAATTACAATAGACCGATCCCCAATGATCTCACCATCTAAAAATTTCGCGATTTCAACCAGCGTTTTCTCCACACCAACCCCCATACAATGTTATATGCCTCAGAGACATTCCCCACAAAAAACCGATCGCCGACGATCCATAAAACCACCAATCCTCACATCTGTCGCTAAGTAACTATATCAACACGGCCATGACCCTCCCCAAAGAAAGTCATGGCCGTGCTGTCTCACACCTGCCGATTTATTTCTTTTGATAACTTGCGTTTAAAAGATCCAAGATGCTGGTCGTAATATCCATCCCGTCGCTGCCATAAATCAAAACACGGTCATTGAAGATCATGTCATAGCCCTCTTGCTTGGCATAATTTCCGACCACCTGCTCCACCTCAAGCAAGATCTCCCGAATACGCTCATCACGCTTACGTGTTAAATCCGTGCGTTGCGCCATATCATACTGCTGAAGATCATTGATCATCACCTGCAGAGCGTCTTCCGCTGCCTTTTTTTCTTCCTCTTTTAAAAGGGACAATTTCCCCTGTGCTTCTTGAATTTTCTCAACCTGCTTGTTGCGCTCCGTTTCATACTGTGTGTACTGATCTTCCAGCACCTTATCATACTCTTTGGTCTTCTCATAATTATCAAAAATACGGCTCAAATCCAAATACCCAACCTTTTTGATCTGCGCGTCTGCAAACGATGCTGTCATCAGAACAGCGGCCACAATCCCGATTACGACATTGACTCTCTTCACCTTGTCCTCCTTCTTTGAAATAAAAATTTTTAAAATCCTCGACTCACACTGAAATAGAATTTCCCGGATCGTGATTCCTCACCATCTTCATCGTCCAATGGATAGCCATAATCCAAATTGATCGGACCGATTGGCGTTTTGAATCGAAGGCCTATCCCGACACCGGATTTGAATCCGCCGTTGCCGATATCCCCGACCTTTTTCCAAACATTGCCGACATCATAAAATGCGGCCAATTTCAAAAAATCTACCAAGGGGATCATCAACTCAATATTGCCCACCATCATGCTTTCTCCGCCGATGGGATCATTGGTCACTGGATCAAGCGGCCCAACTTTTCTCTCACCATATCCGCGAACGGTCCGTGATCCTCCCGTAAAAAACCGCTCAAAAATCGGGACATAATCGGATCCGCCATAACTCTTCACCACGCCGGTATTCAGGCGGAATTCCAGAACAGCGCCATAATGCTTTAATGGAACATCATAACTGGCCTTTCCCGTTAACCGATAAAAATCTTTGTCTCCCCCAAAGGGGCCACCGGCCACATCCACTGCACTATTCAAATATAATCCCTTGGTGGGATCAAAGACATTATCCCGCGTATCGCGCGTCAACCCAACGCCAGAAATGCTCAGATTATTTTCTCCGCCTTCCTTTAATAGCTCTGTGGATACTCCGTCTTCAAAATTATCGATATCAATTTTTTCCAACCGATAATATAGCCCGCCGTTGACATATTCTGACAATTCCTTGCCCAGACGAAGTTTCGCACCGGTGCGTTTTTCATCATAGGCGTAACCCACATCCCGCTCACGATCGCGGTCAGACAAATAAAGGTCAAACCCGCCAGAAACCGGATAATCCATAATCCACGGCTCCGTAAAGCTCAACCGAAAATTCGTTCGTGTTTCACTGCCTTCAGCACGAAAGACCAATTGCTGCCCGCCGCCTGTAAATGTCGGCCAATTGGTAAAATCAAAATTTTTCTGTTCAATCTCAACAAACCCAACCAGACTGTCGACCGTGCTGTATCCCCCGCCAAAATTAAATGATCCGGTCTTGGCCTCTTCAACCTGGACAACCAAATTCTTATGATTGGGCCGATCTGTATCTTCCGTGTCATAAGAAATCTCATTAAAATATCCCAGATTGCGGAGTCTCTCTCGACTGCGGCGCAGCTTGGACCCATCAAATTTATCTCCCGGGTAAAGACGCATCTCCCGGCGGACCACAATATCTCTGGTACGTGTATTTCCTTGAATCTTAACCTTATTAACATAGGCAAGATCCCCCTCATAAACATCCAGCCGCACCGCCACCCGTCCAGTCTCAGGATTAACCGCAGAAACATCCCGAACATTCGCAAAAATATATCCCTCGTCATAATACATCGAACGTACGTCCGCCAAATCTTGACCCAATTTTTCACGGCTGAAAACACTGCCTGACTTAATCTCCTTCATCACTTCCAAAATCCTGTCTTCGGAAAAAATCTGATTGCCGGACAACGAAACCGTATCCACATAATACCGTGGTCCTTCACTGATATCCATCGTGATCGTAATGCGTCCAGAGGCATCTTCCTGCACGGCGCGCACGACCTTGACATCAAGGAATCCTTCCTTCTGATAAAATGCCACGATCCGCTGCATGTCCTCCTCGACAACCTCTTCTTTTAAATATCCTGACCGGAAAATCCCACTCTTGCGTGTTTTAATCACACTCATTAAACGTTTATATGAGAATGCCTTATTGCCAGTAAACACAATTTTGCGCACACGCGCCCTCTGCCCTTCTTGTATGACAAAGTGAATGTTGGCCTTATTGATTGCTGTATCCATGTCCTGTTGCGCCTCAACAGTTGCGGAAACAAGGCCTTTCTTTTCATATAATTCTTTGATCACCTTCACATCATCACGCAAAGTCCGCTGATCTAAAAAGGCATCCACACGGGTCTTGATCTTTTTTAAAAGGAACCTCGGCCGATAATATTTCAGCTTCGAAAAGGTCACGGACTTCACCATCGGCCGCTCGTCCACAAGAAAAATCACCTTGAACCCGTTTTCATAGTCCTGACGATCCACGCGCACATCGGAAAAATACTCTGTGTTATAAAGGCGCTTTAGATCATCAGAAATCACATTTTGAAGATACTCCTGCCCAACTCTGGTTTTAATCTTAGGCATAATCGTGGAAAGACTGATAGCCTGATTTCCCTTAACTTCAATAGCTGTAATGAGTTTTTGTTCTGTGATACCGGTGCTGGGGGATTCATTGGCTTGGGCCAAGCCCAAAGAAGGAAACATAGCCATAAAAAATAAAACGATAGCGACTAGGATATTTTTTTTCATAATGCAAGAATTATACGGGTTGATTGAACCCGTGTCAATTGCCATATGCAAGATTTTCAAAACGAACGAATTCTTTGAGAAAGGCCAACTTGAAGGCACCCACGGGGCCATTGCGCTGCTTGCCAATAATGACCTCAGCCTTACCCTGATTATCTTCGGTCGGATTATAATATTCCTCGCGCATCAACATCACCACGACATCCGCGTCCTGTTCGATCGCTCCAGATTCGCGTAAATCAGACAATTGCGGGCGATGATCCTGCCGACTTTCAACAGCGCGTGACAGCTGGCTTAACGCAAGAATGGGGACATTCAACTCTCTGGCCAGGGCTTTCAGCGAACGGGAAATCTCAGAGATTTCCTGTTGCCGGCTCTCTGAACGACTGTGTCCCCTCATCAACTGAAGGTAGTCCAAAACAACCAGCTCGATGCCATGCTGCGCTTTCAAACGGCGGGCTTTCGCCCGAAGCTCCAGGCAAGAGATCGCCGGCGTATCATCAATAAAAATTTTTGATTCAGACAATTTTCCGGCAGCCTTTGTCAATAGCGGCCAATCCGATGCTGATAAAAACCCCGTCCGGACCTTATGCGCGTCAATCTTTGCCTGTGAACAGAGAATACGCTGTACCAGTTGTTCCTTGGACATTTCCAAACTAAAAAATGCGACCGGCTTCTTCATATGAATGCCGATATGTTCCATAACAGCGCCGGCAAAAGCACTCTTGCCCATGGATGGCCGCCCGGCCAATATGATCAGATCAGACGGCTGCAGTCCAGATGTCATCCGGTCAAACTCCACAAATCCGGTCTCCAAACCGGTCACCTTCTCTTTTCGCTGATACAGTTTGTCAATTTTTTCAATGGCATTCTCAACCAATTTCTTAATAGGCTCAGACGTCTGCTGATGACGGATATCCGCCACTTGAAAAATCAGGCTCTCCGCCGTATCCAGCACCTCATCAACACCGATCTGACCATCATAGCATTGTGTGATAATCTGGGTCGCATTCTTGATCAGGTTGCGTAAAATACCTTTTTGTTTGACAATCTGCGCGTAATACGAAATATTCGCCGCGGTG
>CAZBHY010000038.1:0-1495 GCA_964491705.1 uncultured Planctomycetales bacterium | reverse complement strand
TCAGCTGGGATAAATAGGCCTGCCCTCCGACGAAATCAAGGATTCCATCACCCCTGAGTTTTTCAGACAACGTGATCAAATCAACATTCTTTCTCTCATTATAAAGATCAAGAATCGCCGCATAGATTTTACGATGAGCATCCTCATAAAACCAGGACACATCCAACATTTCCAACGCAGTGCCGATCGCCTCATCATTAAGAAGCATCGCTCCCAAGACAGACTGCTCAGCCTCGATATTCTGCGGAGGAACTTTTATTTCTTGGCTACCCATACACGCACTTGCGCTGTGACCTCAGGATGAAGTTTGACCTGCACCTCATAGATCCCCAGCTCTTCGATTGGTTGTTCAAGCAAAACTTGTTTCTTCTCAATCTCAAACCCTTCATCAGTCAATGCCTTAGAAATTTCCGCATCGGTCACTGAACCATACATCCGGTCCAAATCATTGACTTCGACCGTAATCGTGCATGAAACTTTGGCCAACTTCTGCGCGATCTCTTCTGCTGACTGTTTCCCAGCCGCATACTGCTGCGCCTCTTTGGCCTTCTGCTGCTCAATACGTTTGATATTCTCCGGAGTGGCCAAACAAACCAATTTCTTTGGTAAAAGGTAATTGCGCGCATACCCGCTTTTTACCTTCACCACATCTCCAATCTTCCCCAGCTTGGGGACATCTTGACATATGATAACGTCCATAATTCTTTCCTTTAGGTTGCGCCCAAGTCACACGCACGGCCGAAACGAACACACACCGCAATGATCTGTGATCAATCCCACCTGCCCTAGCGACCCGGCTCTATTTCCGCTTTGAGCTTCCGACTGTTAATAACCCAAGATACCGTGCCCGCTTGATCGCATTGCAGACATCGCGCTGCTGCCGAGCGGTCACCCCGGTCAAACGACGAGCCAATAATTTCCCTCGATCTGTCAAAAATTTTTTCAAAAGATCGACGTTTTTATAATCCATCTCCACGCCTTGCGGCAGGACAAGCTTAATCGGACGCCGTTTTAATATTTTTCGTTTTCCCGTTGCCTTTTTTCTTTCCACCAATTCCCTCCTCCTGTTAACACTGATCGATCATCACCCATATATTTTAAAAAATCTATCCCATCCTGATGCCCTACACTGTACACCGCATCATTATTCATCCCAAACCACATCATCCGGAATCATCGCAGATTCTGCCGCCTCATCAAATGAAACAGCGTCCCCCACGGCATCCCCTGGACGCCCGGCAGTAAATTTTCCTAAAAATTGCACCCGTTCTGCACGGACATCAATCGTGCTGCGTTTCTGCCCATCGGGCGTTTCCCATGAGCGAGACTGTAAAACACCTTCAACAAAGATCGGGCTGCCTTTCTTCAGATGCTGACAGCAGGCTTCCGCCTGTTTATCCCAAACAGTGACAGTCAAAAAACACACATCTTCTTTGAGCTCTCCGGTTTTGTCGCGGAACCGGCGATTCACAGCTAATCCCAAATTGGCCACAGC
>CAZBHY010000037.1:0-10993 GCA_964491705.1 uncultured Planctomycetales bacterium | reverse complement strand
GATGAATTGTTGAGGTTGTTTCTTCATATCTTCCGTTAAAACAGGCCGGGCGAAATTTTAAAGCATTATCGCCGTTTAAGCATGAAAAGACACCGTCGTTTGTTGTCAGCCCGGATAAGCAGATTTTTCATTGTTTCAGCACGGGCGTGGGTGGGAATGCGATTTCGTTTGTGATGAAGATGGAGCGGATTACGTTCCCAGAGGCTGTCCGATTATTGGCAGACCGTTATGGGATTGCCATTCCTGAGCAGAGAGGGCAAAGCGGAGAATTTAAGGACTCGGCGAAAGAAATTCGCCAGGTCAATCGTGCGGCAGCCGAGTTTTTTCATCGGAATTTGTTATCGGATCGTGGTACGGCTGCTGATTCCGCTCGGACGTATTTGAAGGCGCGCGGGATTAGTTTAGAGGCGGTCAAGGTATTTCAGATTGGGTTTGCGCTGGACGAATGGGATGGAATGGTTCAGGCGCTGCGGGCGAAGAATATCAGTTTAGGAGCGATGGAAAAGGCAGGCCTGATCGTTGCCCGCAAAGGTGGGCAGGGATATTATGACCGGTTTCGCAACCGGATTATTTTTCCCATCTTTGATGAACGGGGCAACAGCCTCGCATTTGGGGCGCGGGCGATGGACCCCAAGGAACAGGCCAAATATATTAATTCGCCCGAAACGCCGATCTATATTAAGGGACGGCATTTGTATGGGCTGCACTTGTCGAAAGACGCGGTTGCGCAGGCAGATCAGCTGATTGTGGTCGAAGGGTATATGGATTTTATTATGCCGTTTTTTTTGGGCGTGAAGAATATCGCAGCATCGTTGGGAACGGCATTGACTGTTGAGCAGATTCGGCTGATACGACGTTATACGCACAATGTGGTGATGCTGTATGACGCGGATCTTGCGGGAGAAGCGGCCATGAATCGCAGCTTGGATCTGTTGGTCAATGAGGGGATGAACGCGCGGGTGGCACGGTTGCCGGAACATGAAGATCCGGATTCTTATATTCGGACGCGTGGGCTTGAGGCACTTCAGCAGTGTGTCCAGGATGCCAAGACCGTGATTGATTTTAAAATTGATTTTTTGACAGAGCGCTACGGGCGCAAAACCGTCGAGGCCAGGTCACGCATTGCAGCAGAAATTTTGCCGACGGTGGTTCGTTTTCAGGATCCGATTGCGCGTACAGAAGCGGTTAACGCGCTGGCCAGGAGTTTGTCGATTGTGCAGAATGCCTTGATGACTGAGACGGCGCTGCTCGGTGAGTTGAATCGTTTGGCGGGCCAGTCCGCTGCCGCTCAACGGGAAACAGTGCCCGCATTGGGCGAGACACGTCGGCCGTTTTTACATGTGCATCCGGCCGAACAAACGCTGTTGATGCTGATGTTGCTAGATGAGCACTGTCTGGCCGCAGTTCATGAGAGTGGCATTTGGTCTGCCTTCATGGACGAGGAGATTCGGGCCCTGGTGGCAAAGATCTGTCATTTATTTGAGCAGGGGCAGACTGTCTCTCCTGCGATGGTGATGAGCGACAGCGATGAGCATATAGGAAATTTTCTTTCCGGTTTAATGGCAAAAGAGGAATCCATCGTCGGTGATAAGATGCAAATATGTCGCGATTGCATTGCGCGTCTTCAAGAGCGCCGGTCGCGTGATCACAGACGAATGATTTTGACCGAGATGGAGCATGCCACAGCGGCCGGAGATCAACATAGGCTGATTGAACTGACTGAAGAATTCAATCGCCTGATAAAAGGGGTGTCGTCGTATGGATATCAAGGAACTGAAGACAGATCTGGATAAACTTGTCTCAATGGGGAAGAAAAAAGGTTTTCTGACCTATGAGGAAGTGAATACGATCCTGTCGGACAAAATTGATTCTTCTGAGGACATTGATCAGGTTTTTGATATTTTGGACGGGAAAAATATCAAGGTGATCGAGTCAGAAGATATTGAAGAGTCAGAAGAAGAGCATGAGAGTGACGAAGACGAAAGCCGTGAACAGCAAGTTCGTCGGGTTCGGGCCGAGCAGGCCACGGATGACGAGTATGCTGAGAAGTTTATTCCGTTGGATGATCCGGTCAAAATGTATCTCAAGCAGATGGGTTCGATTCCGCTATTGACGCGGGAGGAAGAGATCGCGTTGGCCAAAAGAATTGAAGAGGCGGAACAGCGATTGGCAGAGGCGCTTTATCTGACGGTATTTGCCCGTAAAGAGGCGATTGCGATGATTGAGCGGATTATGGCAGATGAGGTCAATGTTGAGGATGTCGTGAAGGATGAGCTGGAACGGCGCCCCAAGTTGATGCGCGATTTGAAGCGTATTTTAAAAGAGGTCAAACATGCGCGGATCGGTTCGGAACACTCCGCCAAACTGTTGTCCGAGTTTAAACTAACGGCCAGTTTTAATGAAGATATCATTGACCACATTATGGATAAGGTTTACCGGGTGGAAAAGTTGAACCGGATGTTTAAAGGCAAACGGAAGAACAAAGACAATCTGGCCCTTTTTCGTGAAAAAGAGCAGTTGGAAAAAGAGTTGGGTCAGTCTCCTGCAGAAATTAAGGAACAATTGCGTGTGATCAAGCTGCGTCAGTCGAAATTTAATAAGGCAAAGAAATTATTGGTGGAAGCGAATCTTCGACTGGTCGTCAGTATTGCGAAAAAATATATCAATCGCGGACTTTCCTTTTTGGATCTGATTCAGGAAGGGAACATGGGGTTGATTCGGGCGGTTGAGAAGTTTGAATATCAGCGGGGATATAAATTTTCCACGTATGCCACATGGTGGATCCGTCAGGCGATTACACGATCCATTGCCGATCAGGCCAGGACGATTCGCATTCCCGTTCATATGACTGAGACGATCAATAAAATTATCCGCGTGTCCCGTATTTTTGTGCAGGAGTTCGGCCGTGAGCCGCTGCCTCAGGAAATTGCGAAGCAGATGCGGATTCCCGTGGCCAAGGTGAAAGAGATTATGAAAATTTCTCAAGTTCCGATTTCCTTACAAACGCCTATTGGGGATGAAGGGGATACCAATTTCGGGGATTTTATTGAGGATAAAAAAGCAATTTCGCCCGCGACAGCGACGTTGCACTCCATGTTGCGTGAGGAAATTCATTCTGTGCTGGAAACATTGGATGACCGGGAGCGCAAGATTCTTGAGTTGCGCTTTGGTATTCAGGATGGGACCAGCCGGACGCTGGAAGAGGTCGGCAGTGAATTTAATGTGACTCGGGAACGTGTGCGTCAAATTGAGTCCAAGGCATTGCGCAAACTTCGTCACCCGACACGATCCCGGCGGATTCAGCAGTTTTTAGATATGTCATTTAAAGAGGGTGAGGTCGTTTTTTAACGGTTTTTTCTGGCAGACGTGATGGTGGGAGGACAGGCGGCCGCGTAAGCGAGCCGCCTGTCCTTTTTTATTTTCGTTGCATCGGGAGGCCGGATGAAATCATCATAGGAAATTTTCCAGGGAATAATTTTTTCTCTAATGAGAGTGTGTTATAATTGAAACACTAGGTTGAACTTTTATGAAAAAAATATTTTTTATCATCCTATCTATGTCGTTGATTGTTCCGTTGGCGCTATGCGCTATGCCAGAACTTTCGCCGGACGCTATGGAAATCAGCAATCAGGTGATGATGGATTTTTATCAGGGCATCATTGCGGTCAAGGCGGATTATCCGGATCTGCAGAATTTTGGACCGGACAATCTTGTTAAAAATGATCAGGGCCTTTATGTCATCCGTTACATGTATCCCAATCCTCGGACGGGAGAGATGTATGGTTTTGGGCTGACGGTCAGCGCTATGGATGTTGTAGATTTTGAGGGAGAAGAAGGACGGTTTTATTACGGTTTTCCCAAGATCAATTTGAAGATTTCCGGGTTTCAGAAACGGCATGCGCTTCGGACACAATTTGACGTGATGCCCATGGTTCCTAAACATGGGATACGTTTGGCGGAGTATCAGCAGAAGTTTATGCCGTTGCAAATGCGCATTATTCCTGCGCGCGAGACATTTTCGGTCGCAGAAGAGATTGAGTTTGATGTCATTTTGGAAAATGTCAGCAAGCGTCATATGCGTATTAAGTCTTTGGGAAAAGATACTCTTTATTTTTTGATGAATGATTCGGTTTGGGGGACCAATCCATTGAGCGGGCAGCCGGGCGGGGCGGATGTGGTTTTGCGTTCTGGCGATAAGGTGCAGTTGCGTTTGCGCGGGAAAGGTTTTGACAAACCCCAGGCAGTGGACATCACAGGGTTTTATGGTATGAGTATAGACGGGGTGAATCCGATGGGCAAGGCAAAGATCGTGATTCAGGAGTAGCGGCAGGGAGGCAGATTGATGAAAAGACAGTTTGTTGGTATTTATATGATCGGCGTACTTTTTTTCGTGTTGGGCAGTGCGTGGTCGTTGGGGATTTATCAGCGCTGTGTTTATTTAAATAGAAAATCGCCAACGCCGGTTGCCGCCCCGATCATTGAGCAAGAGCCGGCCTATTCGGTGGTTGAGAGCGTTGAGCGTACAGTAGCGCAGGCACGGAAAACGGATCAGGTGCGTGCGTATCATGTGCTTGCCTTTTGGGCCTTGGTGGGATTGGAAGTGTTATGCGCATCTTTTTTTATTTTGAGCGGGCTGTTGATTATGATGCGCGGACGCATCGCGTTGGCTGTCACGGGGATGACGGTCGTGATGGATGGCATTTTTAAACTTGGCATGGTAGGGTTTATGTATTTTTTTGCCATACCACTGTCTATGGCCGTAGATGGCAAAAATATTCTGCGTGCCTATTATGCTCCACAGGACAATATATGGTCTGAGGTATTGTCTTATGTGACTTTTATACGACTGGGAGAGCTTCAGGGTGTGGTATTCGCGTTGGTATATAGTGCATGTTTGATTGGAGCACTGATTTATCTTTACCGGCCTCAGGTTAAATTGTGTTTTAAAACGTATGGATATTCTAGCAGTACAGAGCGAAGATAAAAATGTATGCAAAGATCGCGTTATGGTGAAGATGACCGTCGTTTTCTACCTATGTTTTTCAGGGTTTCCGCTCAAAAGTTCTGACAAAGTTTCTTTACAGCTTTCATAAAATGCATTATAATTAGGTTCACTTTTTGGCCTTATTTTACTATTAGTAATAATAATGCCTTGAATGGGGCCCATAGCTCAGTCGGTTAGAGCAGTGGACTCATAATCCATTGGTCCCTGGTTCGAGTCCAGGTGGGCCCAGGAAAATAGGAATGAAAGGTAAATGGCCAAGGCAGTGCATTGCAAATGAGTGGGGCATGTTTTAAGAAATAACGTTTTGGTAAAGCGCTGGGTTGGTCACGCGAGTTTTTTAACGCATATTATCTTTTATTTTGATCTCTGATAAATATTCGGGCGCATAGCTCAGCTGGTTAGAGCGCTACGTTCACATCGTAGAGGTCGAAGGTTCAAGTCCTTCTGTGCCCACCATTGTTTTAAACCTGTTAACTGGAAAGGTGGGAACGTGTCAGAATCCCATATTTTGGATCAGATCAGGAAGTTAGTAAAGTTGCAGGAAGGGGATACGGATTTTTATAATGTACGCAGGGAGTTGGAAGAGAAACCGGTTCTCCTGCAGCAGCTTGCCCAGGCGTTTGAGGAAAAGAAAGTACGGTTAAAACAACTTGAGGAAGATTTTAAAAAGATTCAAGTTGAGCGTCATTCCTTGGAAGGTGATCTCGCCCAGAAGGAGCAGGCGATTCAGAAGTCCGAATCACAATTGTCTCAGATTAAGACGAATAAGGAATACACAGCCAAAATCGGCGAGATTGAAGGCTTGAAAGCGGATAAATCAGTGATTGAAGAGAAGATTTTGGAGTCGTACGATAAGACCGATGACGTTAAGGTTTTAATCGCAAACGAGCGGGCACGTCTGGCCACGGATGAAGCAGAATTTTCAGAAAAAAAATCCGCTATTGAATCTGAAATGAGTGTCTTGAATGAAAAGATTCAGCAGATGAGTGCCGCGCGGGCCGTTTTGTTGGAAGGCGTTGATAAGGCTTTGTTGAGACAGTATGAGCGTATTTTAGACAGCCGTGAAGGCATCGCCGTCGTTCCGGTTTTTGGCAGTTCTTGCGGGGGATGTTTTATGAAGGTGCCGCAGCAGACCATCAATGAGATCCGCAAACGCAAAGAAATTGTTATCTGTGATATCTGCACACGTATTCTTTACCTTGAGGAAGACCTGGCCAGTGAAAACACTTGATATTTATACGGACGGAGCGTGCAGCGGGAATCCCGGTCCGGCGGGCATTGGGTTTGTGATTCGGGAAAACGGAAAAATGCTCAGGGAATTTTCACAGGATATTGGTGAGGCGACCAATAATATTGCGGAATACACTGCGGTCATTTACGCTTTGCAAGAGGCCTTGATTCTTAAGGCCGATAAGGTTCGGCTTAGGTCGGATAGTGAATTGTTGTGCCGGCAGATTCAGGGTAAATATCAGGTAAAAAATGTGCATATTCGGCCATTGTTTGATCAGGTGCGACATTTGATCAGTGGCTTTTGTTCTTTTGAGATCGAGCATGTGCCAAGGCATCAGAACAAGGATGCGGATGCACTGTCAAAAAATGCTGTTAAAAAGCAGGCCAAGGTGTTTGCCTCGGCGGAAAAAGCCGGGGAGGAAAGTCCGGGCTCCGAAGGATAATGCACCCTGGTAATGCAGGGCCTTTTGGCTGTCACAGGCTGAAAGAGGATTAGAGCTACAGTGACGATACTTTGACCGTCGCTTCGGCGTGGTCAAAGGGTGAAACGCGCAATCTCTGCATGGAGCAAGGCCGAATAGGAGGGCATTCCGCCACACGCGGAACGAGGCGATCCGTCTCGTGATGACTCTCGGGTAGGCTGCAAGAGTTTGAAAGGCAACTTTCAAAGTGAGTTGAATAAGCACCGCCTGGTTTTGGGCGCATCAGAACAATGCGCTGAACATCAGGTCAACAGAACCCGGCTTATGGTCTGCTTTTTTATTTTTAAGAAATGATGACAAGTAAATGAGGAGGATGTGTCATGTCAGGACATTCAAAATGGGCCACAATTAAACATAAGAAGGCGGCTACCGATGCAAAACGCGGGGCTCTTTTTACAAAATTGACCAAAGAAATTACGGCTGCGGCCAAGGCCGGTGGGAGGGATACGGATTCGAATATTCGATTGCGCACGGCGATTCTGCGTGCGAAGGCGATGAATATGCCCAGTGCGAATATTGAGAATGCGATTAAAAAAGGGACCGGTGAGATCCCCGGCATTATTTACGAAGAAGTGATCTTTGATGCCTATGGGCCAGGTGGTGTGGCTATTTTGATCGAGGGATTGACCGATAATAAAAATCGGACAACGGCAGAAATCCGCAATATTCTCAATAAGAAAAATGGCAGTATGGCTGGCGCTGGATCAACCGCGTGGCTGTTTACCGCCAAGGGCATGATTACTTTGAAAAAGGATTCTGTCAATGAGGATGAGTTAATGGAAACAGCACTGGAGGCCGGCGCGGAAGATGTGGGTTCAGAGGCAGATCTTTTTGAAGTGGCCTGTGATCCGGCGGCCTTTACAGCGGTGAAAGAGGCTTTGGAGAAGAAGGGGATGAAGGCGGAGACGGCTGAGTTGACCAAGGTGCCGAGTTCTACGGTGAAGATCGCCGGGAATGAGGCCAAACAGCTTCTGGCATTGATGAGCGCGTTGGAAGAGCATGAAGATGTTCAGGCTGTTCATGCGAATTTTGATATTCCTGATGAGGAAATGGAAAAACTTGCGGAATAACATGATTGTGTTAGGCGTTGATCCTGGTCTGCGGACGACGGGTTATGGCGTAGTGGAAATCGCTTTTGATCCGGTGTATCGCGTTAAGTTTCTCGAGGCAGGAACCATTAATCCGAAACCGCAGGATGCGCTGGAAAACAGAATTGAAAGGGTTCATCAAAATATCAGTACGATTATTCAGCAGTTTGCCCCCCAAGTCATGGTTTTGGAGAAGCTCTATGCGCATTATAAACATCCAATCACAGCGTGTCTCCTTGGTCATGTACGGGGGGTTATTTGTTTGGTGTGCGCGCAGCGTCATGTCACGCTCAAGGAATACAGTGTAAAACGGATTCGGAAATCCCTGTTGGGCAACGGCAACGCAACCAAGCAACAGACGCAATGTGCCGTTGAGCAGTTGTTGCATATCCCGCAAGGGAAATTGGCGTTGGATGCCAGTGATGCTTTAGCTTTGGCCTTGGGATACGGATATATGATGCGTGTGTCAATGGCGTGATGTGATCATTGAGACGGGTGAGCGCAGGATTTATTTTTTCAAACAGATGGCATGATGCCGTATATTCGGGTCGGGCATATATGATTGTCAATATTTCTGGACGACTGATGGAAAAAAAGGATAACGCTGTGACGATCGATGTGCAGGGATTGTCCTATGAGGTTCTTGTGCCAGCTTCGGTGATGTCGAGGCTGGATGATGCCTGTGATGCACAGGGAGCGGTGTCTTTAAAGATTTATCACTATATTCAGATCAGTCCATCCAAGGGTGTTCCCTGCATGGTTGGATTTTTGAACGATATTGAACGTGAGTTTTTTCTTGATTTTATTAAGGTGTCCGGCATTGGCCCGCGTGCGGCGGTCAAGGCGTTGAACCGGCCGATTTCTGAGATCGCCGGAGCGATTGCGCGCAGCGACGAAAAATTTTTAAAGGGTCTGCCTGGGATTGGGCTGCAAAAGGCCAAAGAGATTGTCGCAAAACTTCATGGCAAGGTCGGAAAATACGGCCTGATTCAGGATTGTGCGGTCTCCATGTCGTCGAGTGCCCAAGAGTCAGAGAGTATGGCGGGTTGGCAGCAAGAGGCCTTGGCGGTGCTGTTGCAGCTTCAGTATAAACAGGCTGAGGCGCAGCAGATGATTGATCGCGCCATGGACCGTGCCCCGGGGTTGGAGACTGCGGAACAACTTTTAAATGAAATTTATAAACAAAGGATAAGCATTTAATGGATGAGCAGCAGAGGAATGCATATTTGAAAGGGGCGGTCGAAGCGCTGTTTTTTATTAGTGATAAACCGGTCGAGATCGATCAGATCAAGGAGGCGCTTCAAACATTTGAGGCCAGTGAGATTCGTCAGGTCGTTCGGGTTTTACAGACGGAATATGAAGAGCAGGGACGGGGAATGATTTTAACGGAGATCGCCGGCGGATTTCAGCTGCTGAGCAATCCGCAATATGCCGAGTATGTGAGGAATTTTTTTAAGACACGGGTGAAGGAAAAATTATCACGTCCCGCCTTAGAAGCCTTAGCGATTGTTGCGTATCGTCAACCGGTATCGCGTGCTGATATTGAGTTGATTCGGGGCGTCAATTCGGATGGAGTGGTGACACATTTGTTGGAAAAGAGCCTGATTAAAATCGTCGGCCGCAAAGATGTTCCAGGCCGTCCGTTCATTTATGGGACGACGAAATTGTTTTTAGAATATTTCGGTTTAAAATCGTTAAAAGATCTTCCCAAGTTAGAGGATGTATCGGAGCTGCTTCAGCGGGACAATGATCAGCGCGAGGCCAGTGGCGCTGGGCTTTTTGATAGCAATAAAATGCTCAGTGTGGAGGATGCTGTGAGTGATTTCGGAGGAGACAATCATATTCAGCAATCTTTTGCGCCGGATCAGAACGGGGATGATATTTTTGTTGAGGCGGATGCAGACGGTGCGGATGGTCACGATGACGCGCAAAATGAGGACAGCGCTGAGGAAGAGCCCGAAGAGCTGAAGAAAATTATGGAAGAAATGCGCCGTGAGCAGTGTCCTGAGCAGAACCCCGAGAGGGACGGTCAGGACGCCGTCGCGATCACGGAGACTTCTTCCGAACACAGGGAAGAGTGACGTGTATCAGAACCAGCGAGGATGCCATGTCTTTAAAAAAATATCGTGAACAGATTGATGCTCTGGATGAAAAGATTGTCAAATTGCTTAATCAACGCGCCGAGATCAGTCAGACCATTGGGAATCATAAGACGAAAAATCGCGCTGGTGTTTATGTTTCGTCCCGAGAGAAAGAAGTTTTGAGACATATCAAAGCATGCAATACGGGACCATTGAGCGGTGATGCCCTGGAGGCGATTTATCGTGAGGTTATGTCGTCGTCATTGGCGTTGGAGAAGATGCTTCAGATTGCGTATTTGGGGCCGGCCGCTTCATTTACAAATTTTGCTGCAGTCAAAAAATTTGGTTCCCTTGTGGATTATGTGCCCTGCCGGACGATTTCTGAGGTTTTTCAGAAGGTGGAAAACAATGATTGTGATTATGGGGTTGTCCCCATTGAAAATTCAACGGAAGGGGCGGTGACCAATACGTTTGACCTTTTGGTTGAATCGGATCTGAAAATTTGCGCGCATTTGCTGCTTGAGATTTCCCATAATCTGTTGTCGAATTCCCCTCTGGAAAAGATCGATAAAGTGTACTCGAAGTTTGAGGTTTTTGGCCAATGCCGGTATTGGCTCAGGGAGCATATGCCCAATGTGGATTTGCGCGAAGTGGAATCGACGGCGCGTGCGGCGGAAATCGCTGCCAAGGAAAAACGGTCTGCGGCGATTGCGTCGTTGTTGGCAGCCGACATTTACCATTTGCATGTGTTGAAACAGGGGATTGAAGATTCATCGCATAATGTCACACGTTTCTTGGTGATCGGGTCGACCGATGCCCTGCCGACTGGAGAGGATCGGACATCGATCCTTTTTTCGATACGGGATAAAGTCGGAGCGCTGCATGCGATGCTCACGCCGTTTTATAACAACGGCATCAATTTGACAAAAATTGAGTCACGGCCCTCAAAGAAGAAGGCATGGGATTATTATTTCTTTGTTGATTTTGAGGGGCATCGTGATGATGAAAAAGTGAAGAAGGCATTGGCGGATTTAGATGGAATGTGTAAATTTTTAAAAATTTTGGGATCGTATCCCCGATGATCCAGTGATGTGCAGCGGGGCGCAC
>CAZBHY010000036.1:0-11016 GCA_964491705.1 uncultured Planctomycetales bacterium | reverse complement strand
GGATGGTGACCATTGAGACAGCAGCTGATGAGGATGCTTCCGCGATCAGTCGTTTAAATGCGTGGGAGGCTGGCCTGAACATGATGAAACACCGTGTGTTTGGTGTCGGGGCAGGGAACTTTGGTGAGGGATTTGTTCAGTATCGGCCTGAAGGAGCGTTGGATGCCCCGGGCATGAGGCGGGTGGCGCATAATATGTTTATTCATGTCGGCGGGGAGACTGGTTTCCCTGGTTTGATAGTATTTTTATTTATGCTTTTGTCCGTATTCCAGGCACTGAGCAGGGTGAAAGCCAAGTATGGCGGAAAAAAGATCAAGGACAAGGGCAAAGGCAAAACGGACGAACAAAGAGAGATCGCCCTGCTTGCAGATGCCACATTTGTGAGTTTGGTAGGGTATTGCGCGGCGGGTATGTTTTTATCGCAGGGATATAATTTTATTTTGTATTATCTGATCGCGTTTTCGGTGGTGTTGGAGAATTTAAGTAAGGAAAAAGAATAAGGAATAAGGAATAAGGATTAAGGATGAATAAAAGTGGAAATCAGAAAATAAAAATAGCGCATGTTGTGTTGAGCCTGGATATCGGTGGGCTTGAAATGCTAGTTGTTGATATGATTAAGAATTTAGACTGGGAGCGGTTTGAGGTTGTGGTGGTGTGTTTGCGTGAAAAAGGAGTGTTGGCACGGGAGATAGAGAGTTTAGGGTTTAAGGTTTATAGTTTAGGGAATCGGGATAAATTAGAGTTTGGTTCTTTTTTCAAATTAGCAAAATTGCTAGTAAAGGAAAATGTTGATATTGTGCATTGCCATAATACGGCAGGATATTTGTATGGCGGAATTGCCGCGATTTTGGCAGGATTTAAAAAAATCATTTATACCGAACACGGCAGGGTGTTTCCTGACAGCCCACGCCGGATGCTGGCAGAGCGGATATTGTCATGGTTTACATATAAAATTGTGGCGGTGTCAGAGGATATGAAACGATGTTTGGTCAAATATGAGAAGATCAATCCTGATAAAATTCAGGTGATTCATAACGGGATCGATCGTGATAAATTTCATTCGTTAGGATTGGATGCGAGATGCGAGATGCGCAATGCCTTGGGCATTGCCCACGATGACATTGTAATTGGGAATGTCGCGCGGTTGGATCCAGTAAAAGATCACTGCTTGCTTTTGCGAGCGATGGCATTGCTTTTAGCAAAGGATAAAGGATTAAGGATTAAGGATCAAGAGAAGCCGTTATCCATCATCCATCATTCATCATCCTTGAAATTATTATTAGTAGGTGACGGCCCGGAACGAGAGAATATTGAACGCCTTATCAGCAATTTGAAGCTAGAAGCGAGTTGCATATTGCTCGGTGCGAGAACAGATATCCCAGAGCTGATGAACATCATGGATGTGTTTGCCTTGTCGTCAAAGAATGAAGGGATTTCCTTAACATTGTTAGAGGCCATGGCATGTGGTGTTCCTGTGGTGGCAACGCGTGTGGGCGGCAATCCAGAGATTGTTAAAGACGGCGAAAACGGGTTGTTGTGTGAGTCAGGCAATCCTCAAGATCTTGTGGATAAGATTTTAAAAATTTTGAATTCACCCTTTACCTGTCATTCGTCGTCGGTCACTTTAAAATCCATGATAAATCAATACGAGATGCTTTATGCCTCCGAATAAGAAAATAAAAATTTTATATCTCTTTCCCGGTCCGATTTATCGTCCTGACCTGCCTGATTTTAAAGGCCGGTTTGAGATGTTATCAACGGATTTCGAAGGCGAAATTTATAGTTGGTCGGGTGACGCGAAGTTTCGGGAATATCCGATAGGATCTTTCATATACCGGGGGTTGTTTTGCAAATCGAGCGGATTATTTCAGAAGTGTCGTTCGATGAAACATATTTTTTGTAATGCGTTACGATATCATAAACAGAATAGAGTTGATATGATTGTGTGTTATGAGCCCATGTTTACTGGATTTATAGGGGTTCTCTTAAAGTTGTTAACGCGTGCGAAGCTGATTGTCGAGATTAATAGTGAGCGTTATGACGGGGCATTGGCTGCATTTTATGGGAAAAATATTTTTATTTTGATTAAAGGTTTTATTTTTAAAATTTTATGCCGTTGCACGATATTTTTTGCAGATGGAATCAAAGTTTTAATGAATGCGACGAAATTTTCTTTGCCAACAGGCTTTCAAAAGAAAAAAATATTTATTTTTCATGATTTTGTAGCAACGCATTATTTTCAGAAAGATAGGACCTTTCAGAAGGAAATTCTATTTGCCGGATATCCATTTCATTTAAAAGGGGTTGATGCCTTAATTAAAGCGTTTCATGCAATACAGGGTAAATATCCTGAGTTTTCGTTACAGCTGATTGGGCATCAGTTAAAAGAAGATGCTCAACTTTTTTTTCGCAGTGGAGAATTGGATCACCGAAAAATATTCCATAAGGGCATGTATTATGATGAGTTGCGTGAGTATTTTTTACGTTGTTATTGTTTTGTTTTACCCTCTCGAACAGAAGGCATGGGCCGTGTGTTGATTGAAGCGATGGCGTCGGGCAAGCCGGTGATTGGATCAAATGTAGGGGGCATACCGGATGTGATTGAAGATGGCCGCAATGGGTTTTTGTTTGAATCTGAGAATGTCAATGATCTTGCCGCTAAGCTAAGAATGCTGCTTTCTGATCCTGACCTGGCCAGGCGTATGGGCGAAGAAGGACGAAAAATCGTTGATGAAAAATTTTCTTCACAGAAGTATGTTGAAAATTTTAAGAAGATGATAGATATGGTTATTGTTTGATAAAGGAAGTGTTGATGAAAAAAGCTGTGTTGGCTGTATTAGCCAATAAAAATTATATCGATCAGGCTAAACAAATGTTTTCTGCTGCGTATTGGAAGGCTGGATGGAAGGGCGATTATTTATTGCTCGCGCATGAAATTGATCCGGGTGATGTGAGCTGGTTTATCGAAAAAGGAATCATTGTTCACCATTGCCAGGCCTTGGCGACGTCAGAAACCAGAAAGGTCGGTGTGATTTGTTTAAGTAAATTTTATATGCTTACGGAATATTTTAAGCAATGGGAGCATGTTGTTTATTTAGATACGGATATTATTATTCGTGGGTCAATCGATGGCTTATTAAATGTTAAGGGCTTTGGCGCCTGCCATAGTTTAGGACAAACAGTTAGAGACGAATTGTGTAACATGGATAAACTGGATAAAGTTCTGCGTGAAAATATTGAAGAGAAATATCAGCTTGATAAAAACGCTTTTAACGCAGGGGTATTATCATTTAGCACAGATATTATTACGGATAATATATTCACTGAATTGGTGGATCTTTATAAAAAGTATGTCGATCTTGCGTTATATGATGATCAGACGATCTTTAATTTGTATTTTAACGGTATTTATAAAGAGATGCCTCCTGTTTATAATCGGACGGTTGAGAAGAGTCATTACAAAAAAATTAATCCTGATCGTTTTGAAGGGTTATTAATTCATACGGTTTCTTTGGGTGATGGTCCTTGGAATACAGAGAGTATTTTTCATGATGAGTGGAAAGAGAATCTGGAAAAGGCAGATGAGATGGATCTTTTAAATGTTCCTAAAATCGTGCCTTGGCCTCAAAAAAAAATTGAGGAAGAATCCATGAAGATTTTTAATGCACATGTTTTCGGATATGAAAAGGGAATTGTGAGTAAGATAAAACAGTTCTTAGCAAGAGGAATTAGGTTGTTCTTTACGGATCCAACAAGGGCGTTTGTCAAGATAAAGCAGTTGAGCGAGTTTCGAAAAAAGCATGATGGATGAAGATGGAAAAAGGTGTCTGTCACCTTTTTCCCTTTTTAAAAAAGAGGCTATGACCCAAGCACATATGAAACGAACAATCAGGATTCTTCACCTGCGCAGCTCCGGCGGATTTTATGGCGCAGAGTCGGTGATTTTAAACGCATCCCATGAGTTGAATCTTATGGGGTGTGAAAATCACATCTGCTGCATTAATAATTTTACAAATCCGCATGCGGAATTGCGCGATGAGGCACAAAAGATCGGCGTGGCGTCATCCAGCGTGGATGCGGCCTCTGTATTGGATCGGGACACGATTGGCGACATCCGGCAGCGGTTATTGGATGGCGCGTTTGATATTTTGCACTGTCATGATTATAAGGCGTCGTTATACGGCCTGCTCGCGTCAAAAGGTCTGCCGATCCGTCGGGTGGTGACCAATCATGGATGGATACATACTGATTTAAAATTAAGACTTTATGAGACATTAGAGGGATTTTTATATAATTTGTTTGATCGGGTTGTTACTGTTTCAGAAGTAGCTAAAACGAATATTCGTCGGTTTCTTATTCATCGTAGCAAGATCGAGGTAATTGAAAATGGCGTAGACTGCGCGCGTTTTGCGCCGTTAGGGGATACGCCCGGTGCCGCGCATTCCCGATCTGAATGGCGCCATCAATTTGGTGTGGATGACAATGATTGTGTGGTGGGGATTGTTGGGCGACTCAGCCCTGAGAAAGGGCATGAATATCTGTTGCAGGCCATCGCACTGCTATTAACGCGGGATAAGGGATTGAGATTAAGGGATGACGCATCAGCCGCAGTGAATGACGTATCTGGCGCGCATCCACTCCCATCGTTGAAATTGCTGGTGGTCGGCGATGGGCCATTGGACGAGCATTTGAAAGATTTTTGTCAGCAGTGGAATTTGCCGTTTGTTGATCTGCGTGAGCGCAAAACCACTGAGCATGATGTTGCCGTGCATAGTGCAGTAGTGATCTTTGCCGGTGTCCAAACAGACATGCCGGCGGTGTATCATGCCATTGACTGCTTGGTCATGCCGTCGTTGGAAGAGGGCCTGCCCATGGCGTTGTTGGAGGCCATGGCTGCGGGTGTTCCGGTGGCCGCGACCCCGGTCGGCCATATTCCGCAGATTGTCCACGATGGAGAGACCGGTTGGCTGTTTGAGCCGCGCAATGCCAGTGATCTGGCGCAGGTCTTGCAAAAAATGTATATGCCCACGGCGGAGCAGAGGCGTCAGGTTCAAACGATGACGGCCAATGCCCGCGCGTTGGTTGAGCAGAAATATTCCGCGCATGCCATGGCGAAAAAATATCTGGAAGTGTATGAATGGCTGGCCGAGTAAGGCTGTGAGCGATGCGCCGCGCGTTGCAGCAGGAGCGCTATGAATAAAAAAATAATGATGGTGTTTTTGATAGGTGTGCTGATCGGCGTCGGCGCAGCGGTGTTGCTGTTTCGGCCCAAAGCGCCTTCTGTTAAGGACAAACCCGCAGCTGTGGGCGAACAACGCACCAACGCGCCATCGTCCAACGAGCCGGAGGTGTCCGTTGCCTTTGATAAAGAGATCGGTCTGTTCAGCGCCTTTGAAGGTCAGGATCCTGTCCGGTGGTCAGGGGTGCGCACGGAAATCGTTGACGGCGGGCAAGAGTCTCTGTGCCCGGTTGCTCCTGTCAAAGACGGGCAATCGTCGGGTGCCGCGCGATCCAATCATTGCTTAAAAGCGGTTTATCCCAAAGGGGAGTTTCCAGGTTTGTCAGCCAAGAACCTCCCGTCGGATTGGTCGGCGTTTAACACCTTGGTGATGGATGTGTACAATCCCGGCGATGATGTAGTGAGTTTCGGAATTTTGGTCAAGGATAAGCCAGGCGGCCATGGATATGCCAACCGTTATGACGGGCAGTTTGCCTTGCGCCCGGGATATAACAAATTTGTCTTTAATGTGACCGGCCTGAAAACCAATGACGGCCGTCGGCCCATGGATTTGACGCAGATGATGGAGCTGGCGATTTTTTTGGTAGGGCCCAAACAGGCCACCCCATTGTATTTTGATCATATCCGTCTCGAGCGCGCGGCCGGCAGTGAGATCGTCGGGATGCAGCGGTTTGATTTTGGGCCGGAAAAGTCTGAAGTGTGGCCGGGCTTTATGGAAGTGACCGATAAGACACGTTTCCGGGATGATCTGGGGTATGGCTGGCATGACATCGTCGGGTTGGATGCGCAAGACTGCCGGTATCCTGACGCCTTGTTCCGCGACTGGGTGCGCGGTAAGGGGACGTTTAAGGTCAATGTCGGCGTCGGGCGTTATGTTGTTTATATGATGCTCGAGGACCCCGGCTTTTGGGAATATTATCAGAATTATCAGGAGCGCAAGATCTTCGCGCAGGGGGAACTGGTCGGCCACGAAACAATGTCGCCCGAGACCTTTTTCAGGGATTATTATTTTGCGCATCGGGATCATGAGGACCTTCCGGGCGCGGATGTCTTTGCCGATTATGTTCAGCGGCGGTTTGTCTGGCGGCGGTTTGAGGTCAATGCGCCCAATGGGCAGTTGTCTGTGCGGTTTGAATCCAGCGACGCGTATGCCAATACATTATCTGCATTGATCGTTGCCCCGCTGGATAAGGATGAGGCGGTTCAGGGATATCTGGAAAATTTAGATCAGGAACGGCGGGAATTTTTCGAAGGGATGTATGTTGAGCGCATTCCGAAATTTGATCCTCTGTCGGATGAGATGCGCGCGGCGTTTGAGGATCAGGGGTTTGTGGTGTTTCACCAGTGGATTGATGAAACGATGTTCCCGGGATTTGTTCCGCGTCCGGAGCAGGTCACTGATACGGTGACGCTGACGGGTTATCCCGGTGGCAGTGAGCCGTTTGTCTTGGGGGTTTATCCATTGGGCGATGTGGGTGCGGTGGTTGTTGAGACAACAGACTTGGTGGGTGATGATGGATCGCTGATTCCGGCCAATCAAATCCGAAGCCGTGTTGTTCAATATAAATTGAAATTGGGCGGGGCCAATGTGTACACGGTCCGTGGAGAAATGCTGCGCGATGGATCGCGCGCGGATGTGGCCATGAGCGTGACGCGGTTTTTCTGGATGGATGTGAATATCCCGCCGCAGACGCCGCCGGGAACATATCGCGGTGTTGCGCGCATTGTGCAAGAGCACAGCGGGCAGGCGCAGGCCGTGAATGTGGTGCTCACGGTGCTGCCGTTTGTACCGGATGAGGCGGATATTCCGATCGGCCTGTTTTATGCACCGCCACCGCAGTTTGATTGGTATGCGCAGACCAAAGACCAGAAATGGAATGCGATTGAGCGCCAGCTCAAGGATATGCGCGATCATGGAATGAACACGATGGCGATGGGGTTTGCTCCGTCGGTCAAACAGATCTATGATCATGGCCAGGTGGAGCTGGATGTGAAATTTCTGACGGATTTTCTCTACGCGTATCGGCATTTTGGATTTACCCAGTCGATTTCTGGATACGGCATGATCGGCGTGTTTCATGCGATCCGCAAACAGACCGAAGGCAATGCCACGCTGTTTGAAAAGGCCCTGGTCGATGCCTTTGAGCAGATCAATTCCCATGCCCGTTTGCTGACCGGCCGTGACATGGTCATGGGGCTGGCCGATGAGGTCTCTAACACCGGGCTGGAGGGCATTGACTCGGTGATCGCGGCAGCCAAGATTTTGAAAGAGGCCGGGGTAAACGCGACAGGATATTTTAATAATCCGCAGGATGAAAAGATTTTTCCGTATGTGAAAACCGCCACCATCAATAATGGCATGAAGATCTCACCGGATCTGCTGGCGCGCGCGAAAAAAACAAACACGGATATCTGGTTTTATAATATCGGGCAGAATCGTCTGACATTTGGATTTTATCTATGGCGGACTGAGGCCAAGGGACAGGTGCAGTGGCATTATCAGCTGCCGGCGGTGGATCCGTATTTTGATTTAGACGGCCGGGAAAGTGATTATTGCGCGTCGTACCCGTCGCTGGAAGGGCCGATCAATACGGTGTGGTTTGAGTTGGCCAAGGCAGGCATTGATGATTACCGGTATCTGATCACATTGGAGCGAATGATTGGTGATCCAGAAACACCGGCAGCGGCTAAACAGTCCGCGCAGGCACTGCTCAACGCGTTAGGCAATGAGACCAATGTGGTGCTGACGGAAAATCAGTGGGCGCCGTCGGAATATGCCGCACGCCGACAGGATGTGATCCGGATGATTTTAAAGGCTAGAAAAAGGTAGAAAAAGGTGACGGACACCTTTTTGAAAAACGATGAATATTTTATTTTTAACCAAAGAGTTTCCGTTTCCAGTGAATTCCGGGGCGCGTATGCGCACCTGGCATTATCTGCGCGGATTGTCGCGTGCAGGGCGGGTGTTTTTGATCTGCGGGGGGACCAAGGATGACAAGGTCATGGAGGCCTTTGCTCAGCAATGCCGTTTGCATGACAGGACACATTCATCGGATAGCAACGATTGCCCATTGTTATGTTCGGATGTGATTTTTACCGGTGAGGCGTGTGATGCGAAGATTTCGCTGACCGTGCGTTTGCTGGCGCTGTTGTCTGCGCTGCCATGCGCGGTGTTAGCGCGTGTTTCGCCGCGCATGCGGGATCTCGCTGAGCAGGTGGCTGTGGAATCGCAGTGTGATGTGATCGTGTGCGACGGGATTCATATGGCGCTGAATGTGCCGACGGATGTGGCGTGCCGCAGGATTTTGGATGAGCATAATGTGGAATCCACGATTATTCAGAGGTTTTTGCGCATTGTCAAGAATCCGCTGGTGGCCTGTTATGTCTTTATGGAGTGGATCAAATTCCGCTGGTTTGAACAGCGGATGTGGCCGCAGTTTGATGAGATCCATGTCTGTTCAGCCGTTGATCAAGTTCAGGTAGAAAAACGCTGTGGGCATTCGCAGGTGTGTGTTGTCCCCAATGGGGTTGATGTTGAAAAAGGTGACGGACACCTTTTTCAGGATTCCCGCATGTCGTGTGAGCAAAATATTCCGTTGGGGCTAGCGAGCCCAGAGCTTAACGTAAAAAGGTGTCCGTCACCTTTTTCTCTTGTTTACAGCGGACTGATGGGCTGGCAGCCGAATAATGACGCGGCGCTGTATTTTCTCAAAGACATTTATCCGCGCATCAAGGCGTCGTTGGCATCGGCCAGCAAGCCAGCGGATGTGTTAAAGTTTTTTATTGTCGGCAAACAGCCGTCGGATGCGGTCAAACGATTGGCGCAGCAGGACGCGTCGATCACGGTCACCGGGTGGGTTGAGGATGTGGCGGTCTTTCTTGATCAGGCAGATGTCGTGGTGGTGCCGCTGCGTATCGGCAGTGGAACGCGGTTGAAGATTTTGGAAGCCATGGCCAAGGGCCGACCGGTTGTTTCCACGTCGATCGGATGTGAAGGGCTGGAGGTCGCGCACGGCGAGAATATTTTGATTGCGGATCATCCTAAGGATTTTGCGGATTGCGTGGTTGCGCTGTTCAATGATGCGTCATTGCGCCGCCGTATTGCATCAGCCGGCCGCGCCTTGGTTGAGCAGCGATATGATTGGAAAAAAATTGAAAGTGATTTAGCCAAATTGGTTGAAAAAAAGGTGCCAGTGTTGTGCGACCGTTGGGTGGCCGGAAAGAACAGCTTCTTGTAGGAGAATTGACCTCTGTTAACGGGGAGTAGTATACAAATAGATTGACTTTCTGTAACAAAAAATATATACTTTTTGTGACAAGAAAGAGGTATTGAAAATGGCACAAAGCATTGAGAATATGATAGTTAGCAGGATTTATGGCAATAAGAGGGGTTGGGTCTTTACTCCAAGCTTCTTTTATGACCTAGGAAGTCGCACAGCGATAGCTCAATCTCTGCTGAGATTAGCAAAATTAGGGACCATACGTCGTCTGACGAGGGGTCTATATGATTATCCTATAAAACATCCGGATTTTGGCGATCTCCCGCCTAATTATAACCGTGTTGCGCAAGCTTTGGTCGGACGAGATAATTTAAAAATTCAGCCTTCCGGCGCTTACGCCGCTAATCTGTTAGGTTTAACTGAGCAAGTTCCAGCAAAGATTGTTTTCTTTACAGACGGGCCTAATCGGAAGGTGCAGATCGGTAAACAGAAAATTATTTTAAAAAGAACGACACCGAAAAATATGGCAACAGCCGGACGCATAAGCGGGTTGGTCATTCAAGCTCTACGCTATTTAAAACAAATAAACGTAGATTCGGTTACCATAGCAAAGCTTAAGAGGCGATTATCTAATAAGGATAAAAGCACGCTTATGAATGATATTCGTTATGCTCCTGTATGGATAGGAGATATTTTCAGGAAAATACAAGTGTGACAGATTTATGGATAATTTTTTATTGTTAAAAGATGCAGATAAAAATGCATTTTTTGAAGTCATCGCCACTGAACTGGGGGTTCCGCCTGAGCTTGTTGAAAAAGATTTTTGGGTATGCTGGATACTCAAAACACTTTTTTCATTGCCCACATCCGGCAGTCATTTGACATTTAAAGGAGGAACATCGCTTTCGAAATGTTATAACGTTATCAAACGATTTTCCGAGGATGTTGATGTTTCAATCGAAAGGACTTTTTTAACAAGTCAAGAATCTATCGAGCCTGACAAGAAGCAGGGCACTAAAGAAAATCAGAGACGGCTGGATCGCTTAAAGCAGGCATGCCAAGAAAAGATTACCGGTGTGATTATCCCTGAGCTGGACCAAAAAATCGGTTCCGCTTTGTCTGGCATAGGAAAGTGGGAGATAAGGCTGGATCCTGATGACCCTGATAATCAAACCGTTTTATTTGCGTATCCCAGCGCTATTGAGAATAGCAAGAGTGGTTATGTCCAGCCGGTCGTTAAAATTGAACTTGGCGCACGATCAGATCATTGGCCTGTTGAGGCCATGACTGTCAAACCGTATGTTTCTAACGCGGCCGGTAAGGTGACCATTGAAGGTGCGCAGGTGCGTGTTTTGGGCGCGGAAAGAACTTTTTGGGAGAAAGCGACAATATTACATGCAATAAGCCATGGCTCAAAATTACGCGCAAGAATGTCACGTCACTACTACGATGTGGGTGAGATGATTGGGACTGTTATTTACACCAAAGCTATCCAGAATATCGACTTATTGATAAAGGTCGCTGAGCATAAAGCCCTATTTTTTAAAGACAGTAAGG
>CAZBHY010000035.1:0-11216 GCA_964491705.1 uncultured Planctomycetales bacterium | reverse complement strand
GATGTGTATTATTCTGGTCTGGTGGTCAAACTGTTGTGCCTGATTGTGAATAAGGCTGCAACATTTGATCCGTCTGGCATTGGGATTGAGATGGAGGCAGATAAACCGGGTTGGTACGATGCGCTCAATGGCTTGCCGGGGTTGATGGGATCCTCAGTGTGCGAGACGTATGAACTTCGACGGTGCGCGGATTTTCTTTTGAAGGCCTTTGATCAATTGCGAGTGGATGATTATTACGAGATTGGTGTTTTTGATGAACTAGGTGAATTTTTTAAAAATTTAAAACATCTTCTTGAGCAGGATCTGGATCCGCTGGCGTATTGGGATCAGTCCAATGGAGTGAAAGAAAATTACCGATTAAGCGTGCGCAAAGGAATTCGTGGCGATGAAGAGGGGATTTCTGTCGGATCCATTCGGGAATTTTTACGGCTGGTGATTGCAAAAACTGATGCAGCCGCGCAGTTGGCGATGGGGAATGATGGTGTCGTGTCGACGTACTTTACGCATGAGGCCGTGGCGTATGAAACGCTCGAGCAGGAACATGAGGGGCAGCCGTTTGTTCGTCCAATAAAATTTCAGCGCCATGCCTTGCCGCTGTTTTTGGAAGGCCCGGTCCACGCGATGCGCACTGAGCAGGATCAGACGAAGGCCAAGGCCTTGTATGACGCGGTCCGATCGAGTGCCTTGTTTGACCGTTCTTTGATGATGTATAAGGTGAATGCGGATATCTCGACACAGAATGAGGATATCGGCAGGGCCAGGGTGTTTCCAAGGGGATGGTTAGAAAATGAGTCTATTTGGCTGCACATGGAATATAAATATTTATTGGAGTTGTTGCGGACAGGATTGTATCGGGAGTTTTATCAGACATTGCATGAGGTCTTGGTGCCGTTCCTCAACCCTGAAGTTTACGGCCGTAGTATTTTAGAAAATTCTTCGTTTATTGTGAGCAGCGCGCATGACGATCGTACACTGCATGGGCAGGGGTTTGTCGCCCGATTATCCGGGAGCACTGCAGAATTTATTCACATGTGGCTATGGATGAGCATCGGCCGCCGGCCGTTTTTTCTCAATGAGCACGGTGAATTGTGCCTTCGGTTCGATCCGGTACTCGAGAAAAAGATGTTTACCGATCGCATATCGAAAGGGGCGCGTCTGAATCGTTCTGGGAAGTGGGAGAACGTGGAATTCCCCGCGCACAGTTATGCATTTCATTTTTTGGCATCGACATTGGTTGTTTACCATAATCCTCAGCAGAAAGATATTTTTCCAGGCGCAGCCTATGACATCCGAGAAATTGTCCTGACATATGTTAATGGTCAGACTGCTCATATCATGAGCGGGATCATTCCATCGCCACACGCACAGCAGATTCGACAGGGGGAGGTTGATCGTATTGATATTTATTGCTGCTAGCATGAAGCATGCTCATTGTGATTTGTAAATATCGGAGTATGGCTGGGGCATTGTGGTTTTTGGCGAGAGGGGCAGCTACGTGAGAACGTCGCGTGTCCCTTTTTTGTTATTAGAAATACGGTATTGTCTGACGGTGCTGATGATATTGGGCGTCCTATCTTGACAGTGCATCAGCAGAGTTTTAGAATATCAATCATTCGTGGGGTCTGAACAATGCGTGGCCACGGAGCCGTCAACCATCAGGGAACGGTTCAACGGGAAAGGAATGAGCATGAAAAAAATTATCAAAGGCGGGATCTTAGTTGTGGGCGTGTTCTGTCTTTGTCCTGCGCTATGGGCGGGTGAATTCGCACAATTTTGCCAGAATGCGTTTCTGGACAGCGGTCAGTGCCCGGAGAATGTATGTGTACTCACACCGGTAACAGCGGGTACGAGTACGGAAGGTGTGTGCGCGCCCCAAGCGTGTTATCAGATTTCGGCGGAATATTGCCCGCAGGCATGGTGCGACACACTGACCAATTGCCGGGGAGAGAAGGTCTGCGATTTTAAAATGATTGATCCGCCTCAGTGCGGCAATTTATCGTATGCCGGTCAGGATGTCGTATGTTGTCCCGGGCTGGTTCGACGGTGCGGTGTGGCTTTTTTAGATATGACCTGTGATATGTATGGGGACCATTCCGAATATTATCTGCCGATCTGCATTCCGTGCGGAGATGGGATTTGCGGGAATTTTGAAAATGTCTGCAATTGCCCTGAAGATTGTTGGCCGGGCGGAGGGCAGGCATATAAGGGACAGGTCTTTGAATAGTGCAAAAGAATTTTGAAGGTGCGGTGTGCTTATGCGGCGTGAGCCGTGATAGCTGGGTCTTTTTTAGCAGGGTTTTTTATCTAGTTCATCAATAATAATTTGAGCTGCCCGGTGTGACGCGCCGGGTCCTCCCAATTTTGCGCGCATATCTTTCAGTGCATTAATCGTTGACTCCATTTGAAATGGGTTTTGATAGAGGGCCAGTAGTTTGTCGGCGATGATGTGACTTTCTGCATCATTTTGGAGGCATTCGGGGACAATTTCTCTGCGTGCGATAATATTCGGCAAACCGATCCATTGGATTTTAATCAGAAAGCGGCATAGCAGATGCGTCAGCCATGCAGTTTTATAAATGATGACCATAGGCTTTTCTAACAGCGCAGTTTCTAGGGTTGCAGTGCCTGATGCCACGATGCAGACATCACAGGCATTGACGCAATTATGGAATTCCTTGTCGACAATCGTGATCGGCAGATGTTGGACGGTCAGATGTTGGGTAATGAGGTCTTGACTTAAATTTTTGGCCTTGGTCAAAATAAATTGGGCGGATGGAATTTTTTGGTGAATGATCTCTGCGGACCTGGCCATAATCGGCAGAAGAGTTTCGATTTCTTTTGTACGCGATCCGGGAAGCAGGCCAATGGTTGGTGCGTCAGGATTAAGCCCTAGTTGGCGGAGCATATCAAACCGTGATGTGGTGACCGTGACGTGGTCGATGAGGGGATGGCCGACAAAATCTGCATGCATCCCGTATTGGGCATATAACGTCTTTTCAAAGTCAAAAAAAACGATCATACGGTCAACGGTGCGCTTGATCAATGCGATTCGCTTTTCTTTCCAGGCCCAGACCTGGGGTGACACATAATAGATAACTTTGATGTTTTGCTGCTTGAGTTTTTTCGCCAGACGCAGGTTGAAGCCTGGGTAATCGACAAGGATGACCAGGTCGGGTTGTTCAAGGGCGGCTTTTTGCAAGATAAGGTTGAACATCGCCCGAATAGCGGGAAAGTGCCGGACGACTTCGATAAATCCAATGACGGCGAGTTTTGTCAGGTCAGCATAGAGCTCCACGCCTTCTTCGGCCAGGTGTCGGCCGCCAAGGCCGGAAAAGCGGATATTGGGATGATGTTGTTTGATTGCCTTGACAAGATTGGCGGCATGGATGTCGCCCGATACTTCTCCCGCGACAATCATAATATGTTTTTGTCTGATATTATTCATTTTTTCTAAATGTATGAGAAGGTCGGTGCGCGGTTGATGTGATCGCGAATGTTATTTTTTTCATGACAGAGGATTGTGTTATGCCAAAAGTGAATTATACTGCGCACTATGTATAGATTTTTTTGAAGTATTTATGGGTTAGGATAACAAACGGCTCGACAAAAGTCAATCGGTGTGTTAACATTTTGCAGATTTTATATACGGGACAGCGCCTTTAGTCAACAACATGTAGCGAGGCAAGGCAAAACATGCTGAATCAGAGCGCTGTCCTTTCTTATATCCGGAGGCATCGGTATGCGGGGCTATATTAAGTTACTTCATTTTTTAAAAGATCATAAGCGCCTGTTTGGTATTGCGCTGGTGGCCATGTTTTTTTCCAGCCTTTTTGAAGGCTTTCAGATTTCATTCTTGATCCCGATCACAGATCGCATTTTTAATAATCGGGCCATTGTTTTGCCTAATCAACTGCCGAAACCGGTGATGAATTTGGTTGATCAGGTTAATACGATGAGCCCGGAGGCGCTGCTTTGGTTGGTGCCGCTGATCGCGGTGGTGTTGGTCGCTATAAAACACGTCCTGACATTTTTGCATGGGTATTTGATGAATGATGTGTCGCAGCGTGTTCTGCGGGATGTGCGTATGAAGCTGTATGAAAAAATTCAAAGTTTGTCGTTGGATTATTTTAGTAAAAAAAGAACCGGGGAGCTGGTCGCTCGTGTCACCAATGACGTCGGCATTATTGAAAACGCGGTGTCGTATGCCCTGACGGATTTATTCACACAGAGTTTTTTGATTTTGACATACGTTGTGATTGCTGGCTCGATCCATATTCGCGCTGCGTTGGTGGTTTTTCTCATTCTGCCATGGGTGATTTGGCCTGTGAGTAAGATCGGACGGAAGTTAAAAAAACTTTCCCGGGGAGAGCAGGAGCGGGTGGCGGATATTAACTCCATTTTATTAGAAACAATTAACGGTATCCGTGTGATCAAGGCGTTTTGCAGTGAGCAATTTGAAAAAGAGCGTTTTTATCTGAAAAATTTTCAATATTATAAATTAAAAATGAAGTCAGTGAAGAGGATGAAATTGTTGGATCCTGTTTCGGATTTTTTCGGTCTTTTGTGCGCGATTATTGTGATCTTTTGGCTTGGCCGCCAAGTGATGAACGGCGAGTTGTCATTTGGCGTTTTTACAGTTTTTTTGGCGGCGAGTTTGTCCATTATCCGTCCGATTAAAAAGTTAGGAAATGTGAATGCCATTGTTCAGCAGGCACTGTCTGCCAGTGAGCGGATTTATGCAGTGCTGAATGAGCCTTCAACGGTCAAAGAAGTGGTGGATGCAAAGCATTTAAACAATCTTTCGCGCGAAATTGTTTTTGATCGGGTGGATTTCCGTTATGAGTTGGAGGGCGCAGACGTCTTGAAAGACATTAATTTGACGATTGCAAAGGGGAATCTTGTGGCGATTGTTGGCCCAACGGGAACAGGAAAATCAACATTGGTGAATTTGATCCCACGATTTTATGATCCGACCAAGGGACGGATTCTTTTTGACGGCATTGATTTAAAAGATGCGAGTTTCTACTCGCTGCGCAGTCAGATTGGCATTGTTTCGCAGGAAACGTTTTTATTTAATGAGACCCTTAAGTATAATATTGCTTATGGACGCAGTGATTTTTCGCAGAAGGAGATTGAAGGCGCGGCAAAAAAGGCTTATGCGCATCCATTTATTATGCAGATGCCGTTAGGGTATGATACGGTCATCGGTGACCGCGGGGTGCGTCTTTCTGGCGGTGAGAAGCAGCGTATTTCGATCGCACGCGCTATTTTAAAAAACCCACCTCTTTTAATCCTCGATGAAGCAACCAGTGCGCTGGATTCTGAATCGGAAAAGTATGTGAAAGACGCCTTGGATGAATTGATGCAGGGGCGGACCGTGGTGGCCATCGCGCATCGTCTGTCAACTATCATGCAGGCCGATAAGATTGTTGTGATGGATGGAGGAAGGATTGTCGATATCGGAACGCATGCAGAATTGATTGTTCGGGGAGGGTTATATAAGCGGCTGTATGATACTCAATTCGGCATATAGTGTTCCGGCTGTTTTTGGTCGATTTAGGACAAGATTATTGATTTTGGTGAATAAATAATCATTGCGTTTCCCGTTTTTTTTGTTAAAATATCACCAATATTTTTATCCGCCTTTATCCCATTGATATTAATAGGATGATCAGGAAACGCATGGTAACAGGATTAGGAAAGTGAACGATTGTTATCATGCTGGGCAATGTGCCCAAACCAGTTTTGACTGGAAAAACGCAGTGCCTGTTTGTGTTCACTTGAACTTGCGCTACAGACAGGGAAAGAGGAGAAAAACATGCCATCAGATGTTCTGAAGAAGTTGCTGGAGTGCGGAGTGCATTTCGGCCATCAAACCCGCCGTTGGAATCCCAAGATGAAGAAATTTATTTTTGGTGAACGCAGCGGAATTTACATTATTGATCTTGAAAAAACAGAGGAATATCTTGCCAAGGCCTGCGATTTTGTCCGATCCATTGCCGCCAAAGGCGGTAAGGTTCTTTTTGTCGGAACAAAAAAGCAAGCGCAGGACGTTGTTGCGGCTGAGGCCTTGCGTGCGGCAATGCCTTATATTAACAGCCGTTGGCTGGGCGGGATGATGACAAATTTCGAAACGGTTTGCAAGTCTTTATCAAAGTTGCGTAAGCTTGAACAGATGGAAGAAGATGGGACATTGGCCAATTTGAAGAAAAAAGAGGTTTTTTCAATTCAGAAAGAAAAAGAAAAATTGATCCGTACGCTGGGTGGCATTCGTGAGATGGCTGGTTTGCCAGGAGCCATTTTTATTATTGATACAAAACGTGAAGAGATTGCGGTCAAAGAGGCCATGCGTCTTGGGATGCCGATCATTGCGCTGTTGGATACCAATGGCGATCCGGATATGGTGGATTATCCCATTCCGGGCAATGATGATGCTCTCAAATCGATTCGCTACATTTCTTCGCGCATTGCGGACAGTATTATTGAAGGCCGTAAGGAGTTTATGGAGACCGAGGCCATTCGGAAGCGCAAGGTGGAAAGCGATTTAAAAAAGAAAGGGAATGCGGAAACGGCAGGCGTGAATAGTGCGGCTGATACGAATGACGCTGAACCGGAGAAGGGTTAATATTGTTTGGGAGTGTTAATTTTTATTCGAAAGGGATGAATCATGGCAGCGTCATTAGATGCAATTAAGGAATTACGGGAAGCCACGTCGTGCGGGGTCATTGATTGTAAGAAAGCCCTGGAACAGGCGGGTGGGGATTTGAATAAGGCAAAGGAATTGCTCAAGCAGCGCGGGTTAGAATTGGCGGCAAAGAAGAGCGGCCGTGCCGCCACGGATGGACGGGTGGAAGTGTATGTGCATCCTGGTAATAAGATGGTTGTGATGGTCCAGGTGAGCTGCGAGACAGACTTTGTCGCACGCAATGAGGATTTTATCCGGTTTTCTAAAGATGTAGCGATGCAGATCGGCGCGATGGCACCGCGATATATTAAAGAAGGCGATGTGCCAGAAGACATCCTGAAGTCAGTGGATGATCCGAGTGCTTTTATTAAGGAACAGTGTCTGATGTCTCAGGCGTTTATCAAGGATCAGAAAAAGACCATTCAGGATTATTTGAACGAAATTGTTGCGAAAATTGGAGAAAATATTTTTGTCAGCCGTTTTGCGAGATATAAGGTAGGGGAAGTTGAGTAATCAACCGGCATATCAACGTGTTCTGTTGAAGTTGAGTGGTGAAGCCATGATGGGCTCGCAGGAGCACGGCATTGACGCAGAGATGTGCGCACTCTTAGCGCGTCAAATCAAAGAAGTCCGGGATTTGGGGGTCACTATGGCCTTGGTTGTCGGCGGAGGAAATATCTTCCGCGGACAGGTGGCCTCGAAGGAATTTGGGCTTGACCGTTCTGTTGCAGATTACATGGGGATGTTGGCCACGGTCTTGAATGGGTTGGCGTTGCAGAACGCCCTAGAAAAAGTCGATGTGCCGACTCGCGTTATGACGGCGATTGATATGAGCGCGGTTGCTGAACCGTATATTCGTCGTCGGGCTTTGAGGCATCTCGAAAAAGGGCGCGTGGTTATTTTTGTGGCAGGAACGGGCAACCCGTATTTTACCACAGATACCGCGGCAGCATTGCGTGCGGCTGAGATCGGCGCAGAGGTTATTTTTATGGCGACAAAAGTGGATGGTGTGTATTCTGCTGACCCGATGAAGGATAAAAACGCAAAAAAATTTGAACGATTGTCTTTTATGGATGTGCTAAAGAACGATTTGAAGGTGATGGATACGACTGCGGTCAGTATGTGTATGAATAATAATATTCCTATTGGGGTTTTTAATTTGACCAAGGATGGGAATATTAAAAAGGCGATCATGGGGGAAAACACCGGAACATTCGTTCAATAAGGGAGGAACCATGAGAGAATTAAAAAAAGATATTGATGAAAAAATGAAAAAGGCGCTGGAGTCAGCACGGCGTGAGCTTTCCGAGGTCCGTACGGGTCGGGCGCATCCTGGTTTGATCGAGGGGTTGCATGTGGATTATTATGGAACTCCGACTTTATTGAAGCAGATGGCATCGATTACTATTCCTGATCCACGGACAATTGTTATTCAACCGTGGGATGTGACAGCGGTCCAGGCAATTGAAAAGGCGATTATGGCATCCAGCCTTGGGTTGACGCCCAATAATGATGGCAAGGTACTGCGTGTTGGTCTGCCGCAGCTGTCCGCGGAGCGCCGTCAAGAGATGCAGAGAGTTGCCAAGCAAATGGCGGAGCATGGTCGGGTATCATTGCGTACGATTCGTCGGGAGGCGAATGAGCGAATCAAAAAAATGCAGGGAGATTCGCTGGTGTCTGAGGATGAGGCCTTTCGGTCGCAGGATGAGATTCAGAAGCTGACCGATCATTTCATCAAGGAAATTGATCAGATGCTCGAGAAAAAGCTGAAAGAATTGGTTGAGATTTGAATGTTTTTATGATTTAATATGGCCCTATTTCGATGATGATGCAATTTATGAAGTTCTGGCAGGAATGAATGCTTGCGATTTTCTGATTGACGCGGTGAGATCACACGTTTTTTAAAAAATTTTGACCCACTAGCTCATCTGGTAGAGCACAGCCCTTTTAAGGCTGGTGTGCCGCGTTCGAGTCGCGGGTGGGTCACCATATATGGCAACATCCTAGGCCGGAACAATTCAAATCATCCGGCGCTGTCAACAGGCATGGATAAAAACATTGTGATCGGGTTATTTTGATCAATGAAAAAATACCGCGGTTATTGTTGGACAGCAGATTTTGTGGTTTAATAATGGCTGGTCAAACGATTGTGTGTATGGGTGTTTTGAAAAGGTCTTGAAACGGGCGAGTGGCGGAATTGGTAGACGCGCTAGTCTTAGGAACTAGTGGGGAAACTCGTGGAGGTTCAAGTCCTCTCTCGCCCATTGATAAGCCTGAGAGATGTGCTGTGATTTGGTTCCGGTATGATTGTTAGGTCTGTGGTGTAATTTTTCGTTGTTCTATGAAATGATGCGGCGGTAATTCAGTTGGCTAGAATGCCACCTTGCCAAGGTGGATGTCGTGGGTTCGAGCCCCATCCGCCGCTTTTTTGTATTGATGCCAGTGAGGTTCACTGTTAAGACGACGCCCCCTGGTTTTTTTAGTATTATAGACGGGAGACATTTAAGGAGGTTAGGGATTATGAAGATCAAGGATTTTCTCTGTAGGGGTGCAGTGACAGCGGATTTGTCATCAACGTCAAAGAAAGAAGTTGTGGAGGAGTTGGTGGATCTTTTGTTAGCGGCAGGGGCGTTTGAAAAAAAGATTCGAGGAAAACTCGTTGATGTTTTAATGGCGCGAGAGGCCCTTGGTTCTACGGCGATTGGTCAGGGCATCGCTATTCCTCATGGGAAATGTGAGTATGTGACCAAGCTGACCGCAGCCTTGGGTGTGAGTAAAAAAGGTGTTGATTTTGATGCGCTGGATGGAGAGCCAGCGCATATTTTTTTCCTGTTGATTGCTCCGATTGACTCTGCTGGGCCTCATCTCAAAGCCCTGACACGCATATCACGTCTTTTAAAGGATAAATATTACCGCGACAATCTTCGTAGTGCAAAGGATGCAGGAGAGATCTTGGATCTTTTGGCCCAAGAGGATGAAGCGGCTTAATCTATCATGTCAAGTAATTTGATCAAGTGGCTGTATCCCGGCATGAAAATCAAGCGATGGTTGCTGATTTCTGTGCTTGGGATTTTTATTGTTGCCGGTGGCGCCATGGCGATTGCCGCGGAATACGCCTTTGTCCGTATTTTTGGTGTGGTGATTGTCGCGTGCGGGGTTTTGATGATTGTGATTGGCATGGGCAAGATGATTGTGTCGCTGATCACGTTGATTCTCCCCAAAGGGGAGAGGGAATTGGTCAATATTCTTTACCAGCGCCGTTATTTGGAGCGTGGTCCTAAAGTTGTATGTATCGGAGGCGGGCACGGGCTGTCTCATCTTCTCTTTGGATTGAAGGAGTATACATCCAATTTAACAGCGATTGTGACTGTTGCGGACAATGGAGGATCCTCCGGCCGCCTACGTGAAGAATTTAATATTATTGCTCCGGGTGATATTCGCAACTGTTTGGTTGCGTTGGCTGATGCCTCAGCATTGATGGGCGAATTGTTTCAGTTCCGATTTTCTCAGGACTCCGCGCTGCAAGGCCATAATTTTGGCAATTTGTTTTTGACGGCGATGGTTCAGCTGACCGGAGGGGATTTCGAAAAAGCTGTGCAGGAATCGTCCAAGGTCTTGGCCATTCGGGGAAACGTTGTTCCATCGACGGTGTCGAATGTGCATTTGGTGGCGGAATATGAAGATGGGACAGTCACCCAGGGAGAGGCGGACATTCCGGATGCCAAGCGGCGTATCGCGCGGGTTTTTTTAAACCCAAACAATCCCCCGGCCACACAACAAGCATTGGATGCGATTGCGGATGCCGATATCATTGTTTTGGGACCAGGGAGTTTGTATACAAGCATTTTGCCGAATTTGGTTGTTCAGGGCATCCCTGAAGCAATCGTCGCTTCATCAGCATTTAAGATTTATGTCTGCAATGTCATGACTCAGCCTGGCGAAACAGAGCGGTTTTCCGCGAGTGACCATGTGAAGGCGATTATTGACCATACGCATCCTGATGTTGTCAACGCATGCTTGATTAACAATGCGGATGTTCCTGCTGAGGCCTTAAAGCGATATCAGACCGGGGATTCGTTCCCTGTGGTTCCCGACAGTGATCGCATTCGTGAGATGGGATATAAGGTCTACGCTGCGGATCTATTAGAGGTTGACAATTACATTCGACATGATTCTGAGAAATTGACAAAATCTTTAATTCGGTTGATTGAGCAATACCGTGTCATTAAACGATAATAGACCAGATTTTTAAGAAATTTTTATAAGACGTGGGCACCGGCCATCCACTGGATCCGGGGCCTTAAGACATTATGGCAAAGATTGAAAAAGAAATTATGATCGCGAATCCTCAAGGCCTGCATGCGCGGCCAGCGGCATTGTTTGTGCAGATCGCGTCAAAATATGATGCGCATCTGACCGTTGCCAAGGGAGGAGAGACGGTCAACGGAAAGTCGATTATGGGGATTTTAATGCTGGGCGCTCAGCATGGCAGTACAATTACACTGTCTGCTGATGGTGAGGATGCTCAGTC
>CAZBHY010000034.1:0-11304 GCA_964491705.1 uncultured Planctomycetales bacterium | reverse complement strand
TCTGCCTGCCGTTGAATATACAAATATATAAATGGACCGACAGTTGCCAAAACCGTTAAGAGAATTAGCGGCGCCATCCACCACATCTCACCCATAAACGCTTTCAGCCACGCCTGCAGGCCAAATGCCACCAAAAAAGGCAGACCAAGAACAACGGAGTACACCACAACAAATATTGTGGTTCTGGTCATGACGATGCTGACATCCATCAAACGATATTTGATAATGGAATAAAACGTCACCCCGCTGAATAACAGCATAAAAAGAAATCCAAAAGGATAGATATTCACGCCATAATTTGGAGCGAAATCAATCGCAGCAAATATCCCGATAATGGTCGCACCCAAAACATATCGGATCCGTAAATTTTTCAATTCTGTTACGGTGTTAAGAGGAACCCAGACGGCCAGCATCAGATGCATCACCGAAGCTGTAAAAAGACCACAAAAATAAATTAAAAAAAAGATGTGTGAAAAAACATGCGCTTGAGGATATAGCCCCCACGAATATGAATACAAGGCCGTGATCGGAAAGTTTAAAAATAACACACACACAATCCAAAGTGAGGCGATGAACACAAGGGGACGCGTTAGGAATTTGATAATGTGCGGTTTCTCAAGAAAACTCAAAACAAAAAAATACCAAAACAACGGAATAAAAATAATCCCAATATAGCCAATCTTAAAAAAAAGAAATGCAATGTCTCGCGCGATATGTAACGATGCCACGCCATAAGAAATTTGCCATATGGAAATGGCCATACAAAATAGGAAAAAGAAAAAATTCGTCTTTAACTTTTTCCCTCTTAAAAAAACAATGATTCCGAGGAAAAAAACAATCACGGCAGACATCAATAAAAAGCCGCTATGTGACGTCATCACAAACCTCACAGTCCTTGGAAAACGAGACATGAAACTCGCTGGCCAAACTTCTCAAGGTCTGAATCTTGGCCGCGCTAATTTCCCCTCGCCCAGTGGAAACCAAATCCCATCGTCCCGATAACGCAATGATTAATGCCTCTAAAAAACATCCAAAAATAGCATTTTTCGGAAACAGGGCCTTCCATTTTTCATGATGCACCTGATCATAGAATGAAATGCTTCCCCTGCCCCCGTCAAACACTTTGGCATCTCTTCGCGTATCAAAGAACATCCTTCCGACATTGGGGGGCATGCCCACATCACATATAATTGCATTCTTCTTAAAGTCGTCTGCGGATAACAGCGTCCCAAAGGTGCTGGCGCATGTTAAAACAATATCCGCATCCCGAACAGCCTCTTTGACATCGTGTACCAAAATAAAATTTTTTCTTTCCAACTGCCGTACCACATCGGAATCCAAAGAAACCGTTCGGGAACATAGAACCACTTTCTGAAAACACCCGGCTAATTCACGGGCGCAGGCCGATCCGATATCTCCCGTCGCGCCAATAACAGAAAGGATTAAATCGTCACGATTTGCATAATACTGATGCGCCACCGCTTTAATTAGATCAATGGATAACACCGCTGTTAAGGCATTCCCCGATGTAATCGGGATATCTGTGAAACCTTTTAAATCCTCTCCACCGTTAGTCGATATCGACGAAAAGGCTGCCAGAGTAATGACATCCACTTTTTCCCGTTCGAAAATCCGAAAAGCCTGCCGCATCTTTTGCAGGACTTTCGCTTTATTCGCCAGCATCTCTTTTGGAAGCAAGGGACACATGACACATATCAAATCAACGACATGGCTAGCATCAACACCGATATTTTTGATATGAAATACTTTATGCGCCGGAACATGGGAAAATGCCCGTATTATGTGATATAAATTTTTTTCCTTCAAAAGAGGCGCAAGACATACACTCGTCTTTTTATAAAAAAAAGGTAGCATATTGAAAAAACTACCCGTATCCACCGGATGAATGATAAAACCGATTTTTCGAGATATTTTTTTATTCATAAACTTTCATCACCGATGCACAATCATTTCCACCAAACGCCAGAGAATTATTTAACGCAATCCTTACGCGATGCATCCGAAATGTGTTGGGCACACAATCAATATCGCACTCTGGATCCGGTGTTTCATAATTGATGGTTGGTGGGATCTTCCCCTCATGAATCGCCAGGCAGCACGCGATCGATTCCAAAGCGGCCGACGCCCCCAATGTATGTCCGAGCATGGATTTAATGGAACTCACGGGAATGGCTTTGATCCGTTCGCCAAAAATTTTATGAAAAACAGCGCATTCCACCTTATCATTTTCCGGAGTCGCTGTGCCATGGGCAGAGATATAATCGACATCCTCTGGAGAAATATCCGCATCGTGCAATGCCTTTTGTATGGCCTTAATTCCCCCGCGTGGGTTTGGCTGAGTCATATGATACGCATCGGATGAACATCCATATCCTAAAATCTCCGCATAAATCCTGGCCCCACGCCGCTGGGCATGTTCCGCGTTTTCCAAAATCAAAACACCGGCGCCCTCACCGGGAATCATACCGGTACGATTTTTATCAAACGGCCGGCACTGATCTGTAGCAATAGAAACCAAACGATGAAAACCCGTAAACGCAATACGCGATAATGGATCGCATCCCCCCGCGAACATCATCACCATCTCCCCAGAGCGTATCAAATCGGCAGACCGACCCAAGGCAACATTTGACGCCGCGCAGGCATTTCCGAAAACATTATTTTCCCCCCGCAACATAAATTCATTGGCGATATTAAAGTTAATAGAATTTGCAGGGTACGTGAGAGGCAACAGGCTCTTTAACGCATTCATGCCATGCTCGACGCTCTGCTTGGCAAACCGTTCGATCACCTGCCCCTCACCCATAGTTGTTCCCATACACACGCCCGTACGATACGGATCGATATCTCCCTTTTTTAACCCCGCGTCCTTTAACGCCATTTTGGAAGCGGCAATCGCCATCTGAGAGGCCCGGCCAAGATGTTTTAGCCGTGCTGCGGAAATAAATTTTTCTGGAGAAAAATTTTTAACCTGACCTGCATGCTTGCGGTCATAAAGTGCCGTGTCAAAATAATCAACTGCACTGATCCCGCTTGTCCCAGCGAGGAGATGGGTCCAAAACTCCTGCCATCCAATGCCGATAGACGACACCACGCCAAGACCAGTGACAACGACACGATGCTGATTGTTTCGGTTTTTGGAACTCATATAAAAATTTATACGTTTATAAGTATTTATATTATAAAGAGATGTGATTTAATCATCAAGGAGAAAGACGAAAAAACAATGGGCGGCCGAAGCAAAAAAAGGCCATCAAAAAATAGGCAGTGTTGTGCTAACTCAGAATAGAAAAAAAACAGACAAAAAGAACAGACAAAAAAATAACAAATTTTTCATCTGCTCCTGGTCGTTTTAAGAATACGCGATGTTTTCTAAATCTTCTACTTTTTCAACATTATCCACGATCAAATCGCGATTAATCTTTCGAATCAACCCTTTTAAAACCTTGCCAGGACCGATCTCAATAAAACGCGTGACTCCCTGGGCCGCGATAAATTCAACAGTCTTGACCCACTGCACCGACGATGTAATCTGTTGTGCTAATTCATTTTGGATTTCCTCAGGCATCACGCACGGCTGTGCCGCCACATTGCCCACAATCGGTATCATTGCGTTAATCAACGATACCTGTTCCAAGACGCCCACAAAACGGTCGGACGCCGATTTCATCAGCGATGAATGAAACGCTCCGCTGACCGATAATGGGACAACACGCTTCGCGCCTGCCTCAGTAAATTGTGCGCATGCAAATTTCACTTTATCGGCCTCGCCTGTAATGACCGTCTGATCCGGGGCGTTAAAATTAGCGACTTCAACCGCACAGCGTTGACAAATCTCTTTGATCACACCCGCGTCCAATCCAATGACCGCTGCCATTGATCCTTTTTTACACTGCGCTGCCTCTTGCATAAAAAAACACCGTCGTTCAACCAACCTGACGGTGTCAGCAAAAGACAATGCCCCGCTAGCAGTCACAGCGGAATATTCTCCCAGGCTCAATCCTGCCACAAACACAGGGTCTAATCGCGACGCCCTCACCTTCAGCGCCTTTAACGCGGCAATACTCACTGCTAAAATCGCTGGCTGACAATAACTGGTCTCGACCAGCTTGTCCTCCGGACCGTTAAACATCACATCCCTCAATCCATTGCCCAAAATCCGATCCGCTTCATCAATCACCGCTCTGGATTCAGGATAAGCCTGATAAAAATCACTGCCCATGCCAACATACTGCGCACCCTGCCCTGGAAAAATAAACGCAATTTTGTTCATGAGCGATCCTTTCTTTTTTAACAGCATCGAAGACAGTTAACCGCGGTTAACGCGATTTACCATTTCACAAGATTCGCCGCAGAAACCAGGCCTGCCCCAAATGTAACCAGGACAACAATATCCCCACTATGAATCCGCCCCTCCTGCACAGCCTCGTAAAGCGCAATCGCAATCGCGGCCGCGGATGTATTGCCGTATTTCTGAATATTGATAAAAAATTTTTCCTTGGGTATTTTCGCCTTCTTGGCCACGGCCGAAATAATACGATCATTGGCCTGATGAGGAACAACACAATTAATGTCATCGAGACTCACTCCGGCCTTCTGTCGCACAATCTCCACGCCTTCGGCCATCGTCGTCACCGCGCACTTAAACAACTCCTGGCCATTCATGATAATATGCGGTTTGCGCATCTTTGCATGCGTCTGATCCAACGGGGCTGGCTCATCATGATCAACGTACATCATGTCGCAATGCTTGCCCTGTGCATGAATATAATCCGATAAAATGCCCTGCCCAGCGCGCACCCGCCCTAACACACACGCCCCAGCGCCATCACCAAACAAAACACACGTCCCGCGATCATTCCAATCCACAAGATTTGAAAATTTATCGGATGCAATCACCAAAGCGTTATTAAACATCCCGCTGAGGATGTACTGTTTCGCCGTGGTCATGGCATATAAATAGCCAGAACACGCCGCGCTGACATCAAACGCAGCCGCATTTTTTGCATTCAACGCCTTCTGAACCATACACGCCACAGAAGGAAAATTCGAATCCGGGCTGGTCGTCGCCACAATAATCAACTCGACACGTTCCGCATCAAGATCGGCATTCTTCAGGGCCTCACGCCCAGCCTTGGTCGCCAATGCGCTGGTCATCTCATCTTGACCAGCAATCCTGCGCTCATGAATTCCTGTGCGGGTCACAATCCACTCATCTGATGTCTCCACCATGGATTCTAATTGTTTATTGGTCAACACCCGCTTGGGAAGGAAATGCCCAACAGAAAGAATGCCAACATTTTTCATATGATCCATCCTTTAAAGAACACAGGCCAACGATGATGCCCCTGTATTAGAAATTCTTACGCCGAAAATAAAAACCACTTTATTTTTTATTGTAAAACACCGCAGCATGCAGACGCTACGCAACCGTCATTCCCTCAGAAACACTAATTCCGTACTTCGCGCTTCATCGTCTCAAGAATATTGTGTTCTGCTTCACGGCAGGCCGCACGCACGGCATTTTTGATCGCCTTGGCAGATGACCGCCCATGACAAATCATCACAATCCCATTCACACCAAGCAATGGGGCTCCTCCATACTCAGAATAATCCGCATACTGGCGTATTGCCCGTAAACGTGGTCGCATCAATAATGCACCCAACATTGCCAAAGGACTTTTTTTAATCTCCCGTTTTATCAGCGCCGTCGCCGACTCAGCCAGGCTCTCAGACACCTTCAGAACAACATTACCAACAAAGCCATCGCAGACAATACAATCGCAGCCCCCACGAAAAATCCCCCCGCCTTCAACGTTGCCAACAAAGTTCTCTGGCATCTTTTCGGACAGCATCCGATGAATGTCTTTGACAAAATCTGTGCCTTTTGTTTCCTCTTCACCCACGTTCAGGAGTCCTACCTTAGGAACAGGAACATCCAAAACATCACGCACATAAACTTTGCCCATCAACGCAGACTGAACCAAATGCTGGGGCTTGGGATCAGTATTCGCGCCGGCATCAATCATTAAAGAAAACCCCTTCAAATTCGGAAGAACCGTTCCAATGGCTGGACGCTCCACCCCCTCCAACATGCCTAATAAAACAGAAGACGCCGCGACAACAGCACCTGTATTACCAGCACTGATGAATGCGTCATAAGATTTGTCTTTGAGGAGATTGACACCAACGGAAATTGAAGAATTTCTTTTTTTACGGAGAGCCGTCGTGGCCGAATCATGCATCGTCACCACATCCGGCGCATGAACAACATGAACTCGTTGAATAGGATACTGCAGACCGCTCAGCTCCTGATTGATACGGTCCTGAATACCCACTAAAAAAATTTCGACATCACTCTGCTCTTCAGCGGCCTGAGCAGCACCTTTGACAATCTCTTCTGGGGCATTATCCCCGCCCATCGCATCAATGACAATTTTCATGAAGGTCCTTCGTCGTAAGAATTAATAATCACACGCTGCTAAAGGCCAGATACCAGAGATTATGATTTTGCTTCTTTAGGCGTCATATCGACCATCATATTTTCCTTATAATACCCGCAAAACGGGCATATGCGATGGGAAATAATTTGCTTTCCGCAATGCGTGCACAACCCTAATGATGCAACCTCAATCGCATCGTGTGTGCGGCGCTTGCGAGTCCGCTGTTTTGAATGTTGTCTCTTTGGATGTGCCATCGTCTAAACTCCTTTTCGCGCAGCGAACGATCAACTGCTAATCACCACCATGACATTGACATTTTTCTTTATTTAAATTCACTCCACACCGCAGACATAATCCGCGGCAATGCTCATCACACAACGGCTTAACTGTACTGGCCAAAATCAATTCCTGCCTCAGATCGTCATCACAATCAACATACTCAATCGCCGAATCGATATCAAATGTAAGATCAAAGGCATCTGTTTTTTCAATTTCCAACGGCTCAAGACAACGGCAGCATATCAAACGGTAGCGGCCATTAACCTGAAACGTCGCTAAAAGCTGATCATCAACGCGTTGACATTCGGCGTGAACTGATAACGGAGAAAGACAATGACATGTGTCCTCCGGCAGTTCCAATTCCTGGGACGTAAACGTCTGGTCAAAGGAATACATCTGATCTGGTATCATTTGCCGAAAAAAAATCTTCACCGCGCGAGACGTTCCCTTAACTTGTCCTCAACACACTTTGGGACAAACATCGAAATATCCGCCCCCAGTGCGGCTGATTCTTTTAACAGTGTCGACGACAAAAATGAAAATTTTTCCGAAGGCATCAAAAACACGGTTTCCACATCCTCAGCAAACCGGCGGTTTGTCAACGCCATCTGGAATTCATATTCAAAATCGGATATCATCCGCAGCCCACGCAGCAAAATCCGAATATTCTTCTGCCGCGCGAAATCAACCACCATCCCATCAAAGGCGACCACTTCCACCCGGTCGATGCCATCAACCGCTTCCCTCAGCATGGCAAGGCGCTCCTCTTTGGTGAACAGCGGCTTTTTGTGAAAATTACTCGCAACGCCGACCACCACCTTATCAAAAACATTTGTCGCCCGCTTGATCAGATCAAGATGACCATGACTGACAGGATCAAATGAACCAGGATATAATGCAGTTGTCCGGGGCATAATTCACCGACTCCACCGTTATACACATACTCAAACGCAAAGATCCCACAATCGCCTTTCACCAATAACGCTTATATTGACTCCGTGTTCTCCTGGGCATGCATTTCCGACTCTGGATGACATTTCTGATATATAACCAAATAGGACTTCCCATATTTCCGTTTGGTCATGACCTCAAAATCATGCTCCAAATAGGGAAGCCCTTCCTTCATCCCGCATTCAATAATGACATAAGAATTGGGGTGTAATATATCATAGGCTTCCAGGGTTTTCAAGGTTTTTTTGGCCAGTCCCTCGTCATAGGGAGGATCAGCAAAAACAATATCAAACTGCTTCTTCTGGCCGGCAAAGCTCTTGATCGCAGCAAAAACATCCCCCTGAATCATCCAGCATCCTCGTCCTCCCGGCCGATTCGAATCAATCCCAAATCGCGCCATATTGTCCTCAATCACACGGGCGCATTTGGCATCCCGCTCCACCATGGTCACACATTGTGCTCCACAGGAAAAGGCCTCCAGGCCAACGCTGCCACTGCCCGCGAACAGATCCAGAATATTCAAACCGGCCATGTCGTGCCCAATAATATCAAAAATCGCCTTACGCACCATATTCTGTGTCGGGCGGATGCCAGCCGGCATATAAAAATTTCTCCCCTTAAATTCACCCATTAAAATCTTCATAAACCCTCACATTTTTCGATTTAATCCAATTCAGCAGCCGATCACATAGCCACATCGCCACTCAATATTCATACAGCTCATTTTTAAGACTATCCTGCCTCAACATGATCCAAATGTCCCGGATAACGCTGACGAATAATGCGCAACAAAGCCTGATGCTCCGGAATCTGCAAACGCGGATCTTGGTGGATAATCTCATCCGCCTCTGCCCGCGCCAACTCCAAAACATCAATTTGCTTCAAAGGATTAACAAAACGCAGCTCATTCACTCCATGTTGATGCCGTCCAAAATAATGGCCTGGTCCGCGTATTTCCAAATCCTTTTCTGCCAAAACAAACCCATCTGTTGTCGATGCAACCGCGTCCAGCCGCCGAATCGCATCCTCAGTGGTCGGTTCCGCCAATAAAAAACATACGGCATCATCCTGCCCGCGCCCGATGCGCCCCCGCAACTGATGCAGCTGCGACAGACCAAAACGTTCCGCATGCTCGATTACCATCACCGTTGCTGTAGGAACATCAACCCCGACCTCTAAAACTGTTGTCGCCACCAAAACATCAATCAAACGGTCTTCGAATTGCCTCATCACCTGGTTAAGTTGAGACCGTTTCATCTGACCATGGGCCAACCCGACCTTAAAATCCTTGAATGTCTTTTTCGTAAACTCATCATACATCACCTCGGCCGCTTTGACATCCATCACCTCGGATTCCTGAACCACCGGATAAACGACAAAGGCCTGTTTCCCCTGTTTCAAGAATTCCTGCACCTGCGCGTAAACATCATCGGCCTGATCCATTGGATAAACATGCGTCACCACCTGACCGCGGTTATCCGGCATTTCATCAATGATGGAAATATCCAAATCGCCGAATAGAGTCAAACTCAATGTCCTGGGAATCGGTGTCGCGGTCATCACCAGAACATCAGGATTATTTCCCTTGGCCGAGAGTAACGCCCTCTGCCTAACACCAAATTTGTGCTGTTCATCAATGACAACAAAACTCAAATCCTTAAAACGCAACGGCTCACTGATCAATGTGTGTGTGCCAATCAGGATATCAATCTGCCCATTTAATAGACGATCGCACAGATCGTCTTTATCTGTTTTTGCCATACTCCCTGTCAGCATTGCGAGGCGAACTGGCGTTGCCGATGCTCCTCTCAACATGCGTTGCATGGAACGAAAATGCTGCTCTGCCAAAACTTCCGTCGGGACCATGATAGCTGCTTGATGACCATTCCGAACCGCCGCAAGACATCCAAATAATGACACTACGGTTTTCCCACAACCGACATCCCCCTGCAGAAGACGCAGCATGGGATAATCCTTCTGCATATCGCCTGCGATTTCATGGATCACACGGTGCTGAGCGCTAGTGAGGGCGAAGGGGAACATCTGACAGAAATCATTAATCAAGTCACGTGTCACCGTATGCCGTATACCAGGGCGTCCGACAATCTGAAGACGTCGCTTTCTCACAGATAGCTGAAATAAAAAAAACTCCTCAAACGAGATCCGCTGCATCCCTTGTTCCTGCTGCTCCATATCCTCAGGAAAGTGAATTGCCTCGATACTATGCTGAATATTCAATAGCCGGTATTTATTGCGAATAACAACCGGCAACACATCTTCCAGGCGATCCCCATACGCATCAAACGCCGCAGCCATGACCTTGCGCACATAGCGCTGCGTAAATCCGCGTGTTAACGGATAAACCGGAACAATGCGGCCAGTGCTCAATCCGAGATCATCACTGCTGTCTAAGATTTCATATTCTGGCGATATCATCTGCAAACGATCTTTATAGATATCCACACGTCCATAGAGAACCACGGCGACGCCAGGTTTAAAATAATGCACCAGATACGGCTGGTTAAACCACACACACGTCAGACGCCCGCTTTGATCGCCAACGATCACCTCACTCACATGCTTACGAGTATACCAGCTACGACGCGCTGACTGCCCTAAGACCCGAGCAAAAACCGTCTGATATTCCCCGGGACGTGTATCCCGAATCGCTGTCAAAAAACGCCGGTCTTCATAACGCCGCGGAAATAAATACAATAAATCTCCCACTGTCTCGACGCCTAGGTTTAAAAACAACTTCTTTTTCGCCGGGCCGACACCTTTTATATATTGAATAGAAATCTGATCAATCGAAGACATGGGCATATCTGATAAATGGGGGTCAAATCTAATTTATTTTTTTCTCACGTAAAATAAAAAAAGGCTCGCACGAGCCCACGGATACTTTTTTCCGGCGTTGTATGGCAATCAACGCATCCGGCTAATCTTTTTATGCAGCCGCTGCGAATAGACCTGACCAAACACCCGCTCAAAATCATAAATATCTTTAAAATGATCCAGGCAATCACTGGCCGTCTTATTCAGCACCTTCTTACGAACCAAATGAAACACCATATTGCCAAAATCTTCAGTCGTCTTGATCCCCCAATATCGTAAAACAGACAGGCCCATGGGCCCGAAACGCTGCATCACTAATTCCTTGATGCCTTCCAGAAGCTCCTTGCCGGTCACATGCCGTGAACGCCGAAACTTTGTCTGCGTAAAAGTCAGCGCCTCAAGAAGGAACTCATAAGCATCTTCGTGATAACGCGGATCTTCTAAACAAATGACATCAATAATATTGTCGATTTCCTGCCGCATGGCTTTATATGTTGCCCCTCCTGATGGAAAAAGCAGCAACTCCGACTTTAATGGCCGCACGCGAGACCTTTTTGCTCTCCCACCGCGCGCCTCTCATCATGACTGAGGTTTACAAATGATAATGTCCTGCCGCCTCAGGCTGATATAAAATTTTTTCAACCTTCAAATTGACTTTTCCCGCTGGGACCTCCCACTCAATAATATCTCCAACGTTATAGCCAAGCAACGCTGTTCCGATAGGAGTCAATACGGAAATTTTGTCCTTATCAGGATCTGCCTCCCTCGGAAAAAC